>CAKZLX010000433.1 GCA_937127265.1 uncultured Pseudomonadota bacterium | reverse complement strand
CACCTATCACTCGTTCTAGGTACTTTGCAGAAAAATGGAGGATTCTCTCTTGATTCTGATCCATACCCAATTCTGAAAAACCAAATGGAAAAACCACAATGTTTACAAGGACATATTTACCATCAAAGCATCAAGTGTTTTGAGGACAAATTATCAGTGCAATAACAATGAGCAAGTAGATCCATGGCTACAATAACCCAACTGGCTCTGACACAGTAACCCTACTCCACTACACCGTCACAATCATTATCTTTACCATCACCCACAATCTCAGATGCACTAGAATTGACTGTGGGATCGGTGTCATCACAATCACTATACAAAGCCAAGCCCAGTCCTAAAGGATCAGCCTCGTGAAGGTCACCATCAGCATCGGTCCGAACACCACAATCTGCGCAGTCGGTACCAAAAGGACAGATCGATACACCGACACCAAGTAATGCCTCTGCACCTAAAGAGATGACATCCCCAAAGCCACCATCTTGACATTCTCCATCATTGGCTTCACCCAAAAAGAAATTGTTGAGGTTGCGAGAACAGGTGTCTGAACAAACGGTTCCAGTTTGTGGATTCCCACCAGTGCCCCCATTACCACCTCCAGAAGACGTCCCAGAATCGGTCACACCATCACAGTCATCATCAACACCGTTGTTGGGAACCTCGGTGGCTCCTGGATTGACGTATGGATTGTAGGGGTCGCAATCAACATCATCAGGATACCCGTCACCATCGGTATCTCCATCAGCACTTTGATTACATTCTGGAGCAGCAACACAATCGGAATCATTACAATCCACCAGACCATCGCCATCATTGTCGATGTTGTCTCCACATTCACCGTTAAATGGATTTTCCGAGTTCACCTCAGTATCAACGGTCTCTTCAGTATCAGAGGTGTTTTCAGTGTCGGAAGTATCTTCAGTTCCTGCGGTATCAACAACAGCAGTATCATAGGCTTCAATTGGTTTGGCTTCATCAACAAGACCGACTGTGCATCCAGTCAATAAAACAAGCAAGGGTGTAAATTTCATAGTATCTCCGACACAAAGTCATGTGGTGCGAATGTAAAATCAGTATATCTCTATTCACACCAAGAATTGATTAACGAGTAGACTTCATACATATCCTTTACAAACCATTCAAATGATCGTCATGACGATTAAAATAAACAGAAGATGTAAACCGGTCAGCGGATTGAAACACCTCTAGATGAACAATTGGATGGATATCAGTCTGACAAGACGAGCAAAAAGACCTGTTCGCCTCAAAAGTACCCTGCCCAGAAACCCATCCAGTTTTTGACCAACTTTTCAACCTTGATTTCGCCAAAGCATACAAAATAAACAACCCAAAATATCAACAGTACACCTTTGCATCTTACATCGATCAAAGGGGACATCAAAAAGGGATGGTTACCAAAGCAACACATCCCTTTTAATCATATGACCATTACTATTTTACAGTACAATATCAAAGCATCATGATTGCTTATGGACAGTCCAGATTGTCTCCAAGCCATGTTTCACAATCAAACTCTGGGTCACACTGTCCATCACCCAACCAAAAGTCTGGGGTACAGTTACCATAACAATCTTCGACCTCGGCAAAATTACAGGCTGAACTGGTTGGACAGTCATTGTTGTCCCAATTTAAAGCAGAACACATCAAACTGTAAGAGCCATAGGTTCCCGTTCCGTTTGGCGAATAATCACACACACCATCTCCCAACCAAGTGGCAGGAACACAAATTCCATTACAATCTTCGATTTGCGTACTAGAACAAGACGAAGAAGTTTGACAAGCCGCATCAGAAGCACAATCGGAATCATCACAATCAGTCAAACCATCTTGGTCGTCATCCACACCATTGGTACAGTTAGTCTCAGGCTGACAGGCTGAATCAAAAGCGCAGTCTGAATCAGCACAGTCGGTCAAACCATCTTGGTCATCATCCACACCATTGGTACAACTGGTTTCTGAAGTCGGAGTAGAGACAGCACAGTCACCATCGTCGTAGTTGTGCTGTGCACAATCCAAGTCAATTTGGTTACCCAAATAAGCGTAGGAACCATCATCACAAGCGCCATCACCAACCCAGTAACCTGGGGCACAATTTCCGTTGCAATCAATCACTTCGGTTCCAGCACAACCACCGGTTCCGCCACTGGATTGACAAGCTGCATCAGAAGCACAGTCTGAGTCATCACAATCGGTCAAACCATCTTGGTCGTCATCCACACCATTGGTGCAACTGGTTTCTGACGTTGGCGTGGTAGAAGCACTGGTGGCATCAGCACCATCACAGTCTTGATCGATGCCATCGTCTGGTATATCGGTGGCACTGGAATTGATTGTGGGATCAGAATCATTACAATCACTGTACAAAGCCAAACCAAGTCCCAAGGGGTCGTCTTCGTGAAAGTCACCATCAGCATCGGTTCGCACACCACAATCGGAGCAGTCCGTACCAAAAGTACAAGCCGAGTAGCCTAAGCCTAAGGCCAAGAGATCACCAAAACCACCGTCTTGACAGTTTCCATCGTTGGCACCATACAAAAGATTTCCAAATCCGTCGGTACAGGTATCAGAACAAACGGTTCCGGTTTGTGGATTCCCACCAGTACCCCCATTACCCCCATTACCGCCTCCAGAAGACGTCCCAGAATCAGTCACGCCATCACAGTCATCATCAATACCGTTGTTGGGAACCTCGGTGGCTCCTGGATTGACGTAAGGGTTGTACGGATCACAATCTAGCTCATCACGATACCCGTCACCATCGGTATCTCCGTCAGCACTTTGATTACATTCAGGAGCGGCAACACAATCGGAATCATTACAATCAACGCGACCATCACCATCATTGTCGATGTTGTCGCCACACTCACCATTAAATGGATTCTCCGAATTCTCGTCGATGTCTGGACCACTGTCCTCTGTATCTTCGGTATCTGTATCCGATGCCGTGTCAGTAACCGCAGTATCATAAGCTTCAATCGGTTTGGTTTCGTCCACAAGTCCAACGGTACATCCAACCAATAAAACAAGCAATGGTGTAAATTTCATAGTATCTCCCAAATAGAGTGTAGGTTCTATACAATTTTTAGTATATCCCCATCTCTCTCAATATTTTAGACCCAAATACAATTGACACAGATCATTTACAAAGTTTACACATTCTACTAAGCAGATCGATCTTGATACTATGAATAGGAGGTGCTCTCCATCATTCTAAGAACTTCAGATATAGGATTTATCTACGGATCACATTACACTATCGGTACATGTTCAACAACACTCCTCTCACAGATCCTCACCATGTTGCAACAACTCATCTATCCCCTTGTTCGACGCGCCAAAATCTATAACTACATCCAGCAATCAGTCGGATCGGATCGGGTGTGGAAAGGTTTTATCAAAGAAGTCGCACAGCTCATCGACAACTGGAATGATGATGAGATTTGGCTTGACCTCGGCTCTGGTACCAGTGAAGTATTAGAACACTTACCAACAAACATTCGGTATTATGGTATCGATAACAATCCAAAATACATCCAATTTGCCAAAGAGAAGTACCACAATCGTCCCAACACAACCTTTCATTGTGGCAACTGGAATGAGTTCGACAGTACTTCATTCACCGCCAAGACTCGTATCGTTAGTGCACTGGGTTTATTACACCATCTCTCTGATGAAGATGCCCAACGATTACTTCTTTTGGGAAAGCGATGGCTAGCCCCAACAGGCACCTTGATTACCCTTGATGGATGTCGCGAGATCAATCGAAGTCGTTTGGAGGAGTTCTTTTATTGGATTGATCGCGGACAGTTTATTCGGAATCCAGACAGTCTCTGCGCCCTCTTTCCATCTCAACCAACCATCTCTATTCATGGTGACTGGTTACGAGTACCCTATCGCTATGCCCTATGTCGGTGGACCAAATCATGAGTATTGTATTGGGAATCTTTGATGGCACCCATGATGCTGGTGCCTGTTTGATAGAAGATGGTCGATTGGTTTTAGCGGTGGATGAGGAACGACTGACTCGACAAAAGGGACAAGGTGGTTTTCCAATACAATCGATCAAATGGTGCCTTGCAGAGAGTGGTCGGTCATTGTCTGAAATGGATCAGATCGCCATGGCAGGTTTCATCAATCCCAACCCAATACTACGAATGTTTCGACAAAAGCAACGTGATTGGAGACTCGACGAAGGGCACTTTTACAGTCCGAACAACAAGATACGGAATTGGACACAATTCCAAAGTCCTTTTCCACGACTACAGTACCGACCAAGTACTTATTGGTCTCTCTACAAAAAATTTCTACAACAGCGGCTCTCAAAACAACTGAAACAATTGTTTCACACCAACACTCCACCGATTGAACTCTACGACCACCACCATTGCCATGCTGCCAGTGCCTATTTTAGTGGTGGCCATCTAGATGCACTGGTTGTCGTTGCCGATGGTGTTGGCGATGGTATTGCGCTCAGTATTTGGACTGGCAATTCACAGACACACCAACTCCAACAACGATTGTCGATTCCCTTTCCACACTCTTTGGGACTGCTCTATGCATCCTTCACTGGTTTTTTGGGATACAAACCCTTTCGTCACGAAGGAAAAATTACTGGATTATCGGCGCATGGTGACCGCTCAAAAGTCAAGGTAGCCCACCCTTTTACAGGCCCCTTTCCCCATCGAAAATTGCGTCCATCATTTCCACTCTATGACTGGCTCGAACAATTTTCCGTCTACCAGCCAGCCGATATCGCTGCGTGGTTGCAAGATGTCATTGAAACTGAACTGGTTGGTATCCTCGAATGGGCGTATACCCAATTTGGAGATCGTCCTTTGGTGATGGCTGGCGGACTGGTGGCCAATGTTGCTTTGAACGCAACGATTGCCAAAAAAATTGCCCCTCCCGACTTCTTTGTGTTTCCTAACATGGGGGATGCTGGACTGGCGGTTGGTGCTGGTTATTTAAGTGGTCATCAACACTTTGGATGGCGACCCACCAAAATCCAATCGGTGTATTTGGGTCCCTCAATTGAACCGATGACCTCGACTGACCATCTAGAAATCAGTGAACCACTCTCTGAAACAGAATTGTGTAATCGAGCGGTTGAAGCCTTATCACAAGGTAAAATCATCGCTCGTGCAATAGGTCGAATGGAGTATGGTCCAAGAGCTTTGGGACAACGTTCCATTTTATGCTCAGCCAAAGCCCCAGCCATCCACAGTAAACTCAATCTCTTATTGAATCGCAGTGACATCATGCCTTTTGCCCCAATTATGAGATCAGACATCGCTGAAAGTTGGTTGGATATACCAGATTCTGCTTGGTCTGCGATGGAATGGATGACGATTACCGTCCAAGCAAAACCCAAATTCCAAAAACGTTGCCCAGCAGTCGTACACCTAGACGGTAGTTTACGCCCACAATTGGTCTATCAACACAAACATCCACACTTATGGAAACTGTTAAAGCACTTTGAAGAAAAGACCGGTGAACCAGCCTTAATCAATACCTCCTTCAACCTTCATGAGGAACCGATTGTCTGTACAAAAGCGGATGCCCTCAATACCTTTACAAGATCAGAATTAGATGCTCTTTGGCTGGGTGACCATTGGGTGATGAAAAAATAAATTTGAACTATTGACGCGTCAAGTATATAATTGAAGGAAGGAATCCCCATATGCTCTTCCAAACCCTTCATTATGCCATATTCCTCATCCTCGTCGTTGGGATGTACTGGTCTTCCCCGTACCGCTATCGCCTACATATTTTGGGCGTTTCATCAATCGTTTTTTATGGTTCTTGGAATGTAAATTACCTACCGTTGTTACTTGGTGTAGCTCTGTTGGCATGGGGACTTGGACGACTATTTAGCAAAGCCAAACGTCCCGATGCACCAACTTGGCAATTTGGACTGGCACTCTCTACACTTTTTATCCCACTCGCCATTTTCAAATACTGGGACTGGGTGGTGGAAACAATTGTGGCGATCGGAGGTTGGTTTGGTGTCCCTTTGGATTTACCAAAACGGGTCGATTACAACATCATCTTACCAGTGGGTATTTCATTCTTCACCTTTCAAGCGGCTTCCTATCTGGTTGATGTGCGACGTAACGGAGAGGAAGAAGACAATCCATGGCGATTTATTTCCTTCTTGGCTTTCTTCCCACAACTAATTGCTGGACCCATTGTCCGACAACACGAGTTGCTTCCCCAGTTGAAAAAACCCCTACTTTTGGAACACAACGATTTGGGTGAAGCCCTCTTTCGGATTACCAAAGGCTTGGTCAAGAAACTGATATTTGCCGATTTGCTCTACCACAGCATTATCGAACAAACTTTTGCCGACCCAATGACCTATCGAGGGGTTGAACTATGGGTGGCACTCTATGCTTACACCATTTGGATTTATTACGATTTTTCAGCCTATACTGATATTGCCATTGGATCGGCAAAACTCTTTGGAATCACCTTGCCTGAAAACTTCAATCGTCCCTACCAAGCCTCCTCGGTGGCTGAGTTTTGGCGCAAGTGGCACATTACTTTGAGCAATTGGGTACGCGACTACATCTATTTTCCATTGGGGGGCACCCGTACCAAATATGCTTGGCAAGCCTATCGAAACATCATCATCACCATGGTGGTCATCGGGATTTGGCATGGTGCATCGTGGAACTTTGTGATCTATGGAACACTCCATGGTTCTGCTGTGGCTTTCAATCGCTGGCAACGAAAACACACTGGTCGAATGCCCGGACAATCGTTCGACAATAAATTCTCTTGGTTGTGGCGATTTTTGTTGACATTTCACTTCGTGGTAGTTGCACGAATTTTGTTTGGCACCAAAAGTATCACTGATGCTTGGGATTATTTCTTGGGTCTCGGTGATTTGGAATGGGTGCTCCCTCGCTTCTATTCTCCTCTGCCTTTTGCTGTGTTGGCATTGGGCTACGCTTGGCACTTCACACCCCGTGAATGGACCGATGAGCGTATCAAATCCATCTTTATCTCTCTCCCTACCCCTGTAAAAGCCATTGTTGTGGCTGCGAGTACACTTTTGTGCTGGCAACTCACCAAAAATGCACCGATTGCTTTTGCCTATTACGAATTTTAATACAGGATGTTGTCATGAAAATCATTTGGAATACTCCCTCCTCCAAAACCAATCCTGATGCGCCGACCCCGCGGATTGAATTGCCCAAGCCAAAAGGCACCTGGATGGAAGTTCCCGACAATACCTTCGACGATGAGGATGTTCCGAACACAGAAGTCGCCTCGACGATTCACGTGCCAGACGCCACCAAGCGACAGTTGCAACAACTCTCCATCCAAGAAGTCAATCTGCACGATGATTCCCCTGCAATTGAGGCTACGGAAATCATACACCCTTGCGTCACTGAAAAAATGGTATCTGACCTGACTGTCTGTGACCCTGAAACACCATTGAACACCATGGTTGAAGAACCAACTGAAACAATTGTTGTCTCGATTGAGAACACCGACGTCGCCAGTCAAAAAGAAAGAGAAGATACTCCCCTAGACAAAACCATCGTCTTACCCAGTGCACTGTTGGAAATCGAAGAGACTGCCGCGATTGAAAACACCCAAACAATCGCTGCCAATTCCGCTCGTTTTCAAACCCATCAATCCGAATTGCGGCAAATGGCCGTATTCTGTTTATCCATTTTCACAGTAGGCTTGTTACCCTACACATCACCCGCATTTGCTGACTATCGCCCTTGGACCACCAACGAAGCACCTCCTTTAATTGGATTGTGGACCCAACAAGGTAAAATGACCGAAGACAGCAGCGGTGCTTTGGTGATGGTGGATGATACTGAAGTATTGGACGATCAGGTTGACCTGATTGATTTGGATATGGAAGACATCGAGATTGATCCAACAGAGTTGAGTGCTGGACTGGGTGTAGAATTGTTGGCTGAACACCTTGAAGAAACCGAAGCTTTAAGCGCAATGCAGCAAACCCCTGCGGTGATGTCTACCGAAGACCACCTTGAACCACTTGAACCAAGAAGCCCTGCGCAACCAGAAAAATTACAGGTTCCCCAAGGTGCTTTGGACAACTATTTCACCAAACTCAGTTTGATTGAGGATGGTACAGAACACGTCGCTCGAGCCTTGGTCTGGGGTGATTCTACCATTGCCAGTGACGGTATCATCAAAGATGTGCGTGGCAGAATGCAAGAGCGTTTTGGTGATGCCGGACCAGGATTTCTAGCCGCCAAAGTCGATCGACGCTGGGCGTTCCGAAGAGATATTGTGCGAAAGACAGAAGGTAACTGGTCAGCAAAAAATATTGTGCACGGTGGTGCCAATGATTCTCGTTATGGTTTGGCAGGAACTGTTTCGATCGCCCATCCAGGAGCACGCTCTACACTCGGTGGCATCGAAATTGATGATACACGACAAGATTTACATCGGTTTCAAGTCTTTTATCAAAAAGCACCCAATGGCGGAGACTTAACACTCTCTACACAAACTAAAACCCGTACCTTATCAACCAGTGCAGAACATATCTCTGACTCCTACTATGAATTAATCGTTCCCAGTGGAGATCCATACGTCTATCTAGAAGCCAAAAACTCTGATGTGGTGATTTATGGTGTTGCCCTGGAAGTGGACTCTCCAGGTGTAACTTGGGAAACCTTTGGGGTGGCAGGCTCTAGTATATCTTCAATGCAAAAGCAACACGATGCCCATTTGAGCAATCAAATTGCAGCCCGTGACCCCTCTTTGTTGGTCTATTGGACCGGTGGAAATGAATTGGGCTACCCATCCTTGAAGTCTTCGACCGGTAAAAGTTATAAAAAGTACTATCGTAAAGTGGTACGCAACCTCAAAGAAGGAGCACCCAGTGCATCTTGTTTATTGATTGGCCCACTCGATCAAGCCACCCGTGAAAATGGTCAAATCGTATCCAAACCAACCCTGGAAAAGTTGATTCGCTTTCAACGAGAAGTCGCCGAAGAAGAAGGCTGTGCCTATTGGGATGCCCGCGCGGCAATGGGTGGTGAAAATGCTTTCAAAGAATGGCTCTCTTATACTCCTTCCTTGGCCTCTCCTGACTTGGCACACTTAACTGGGCGTGGAAGAAAACGGATTGGTGACACATTAGCAGATGTATTGATGCGCGAGTATGACTTGTGGCGAATCGCCAATCCCGAAGTTTTTTGGACTCCTGAAGAGTCAATTGCTGACCCAACCGGTGATCTCTGGCATTGGGAGTGTGAGAACCCAGAAGTAACAGCCTATGAAAGAATGATGATCATCAACGAAGAGGACGTTTGTAAACTGTGAGTTCAAAACAAAAAAACTGGGTTTTATGGATTTTATTGGGTTCCATCTTTGCACTGGTTGGCTTTCACAATCAAGTCGGTCGACTATTGGATATCCCTGCTGAACTTCCGGCTCAAACCTGTGAAGAAGCACAATCTATCGGGTTATCCTACATCGAATCGATACCGACACCTCCCCCTGCACCAAATCCACTGCCATTTCCTAAACCTTTAGAAATCAACGCTCCTACCCAATTACCCCAAATCAAATTGCGCAATAAAATGGTGAGACCTCGTGATTTTATGCCCGAGGAATTACCTTTCCAACCCTTTGAAGGATACCCTGAAGATATCGCTCGGGTAGGACAAGTCTTACGAAATGCCGATATGGGCAAACGGATTCGACTGACATTTTTTGGGGCATCTCATACCGCAGGCGATTTTTGGACGGGACACATTCGGCGTGTATTACAAGCTCGATATGGAGACATTGGACATGGTTTTATCATGCCAGTTGCCATGGCCAAAGGCAGTCGAGGACACGATATCAACCTTTGCTCGAATGGGGACTGGAAACGGGATTATGTTGGTAAAGAAGATGGACATGGGGATGATGCCTATGGATTAGGAATGAGTGTTTCTAGTGACAATCCAAATAACTTTGCCTGGGTTGAAACCACCCACCAAAACCCTATTGGTCGTCAATTTTCCACAGCTCACATCTTCACACTAGGAACCTTTGGTGGTGGCGGGTTACTCGCACAAGTCGATCGACAGGACCCATTTTTATTGCCCACAAACCAAGAAAACCAAGGATTGATTAAAACAACCTTGGAACTACCACCCAGTAGTCACCGGATTACCTTGTCACCTGTCGGCGATGGCGAGGTTAGACTGTTGGGCATGTCTTTGGAAGAACAGGGCTCCGGTGCCTTGGTCGATGCTATTGGCATACGGGGTAGACAGGCTAAAACCTGGCTTCAATGGAATGACATACTATTAAGAGACATGCTCTCCGTTTTGGATCCTGACATCGTCATCTTGGCCTATGGTACCAATGAGGCTAATGATAGTGATTACGACATGGATTCCTATGAGGATGACTTGCGTAACGTCTTAGAGAAGATGCAACGTGCCCATCCAACATCGGCGTGTATCTTGGTCGGACCCAGTGACCGAGGTACCGAAATTAAAGATGGTCACTATACAGTGTGGGAAAGAACCCAGTTGGTTGCCCAAGTACAACGTGATGTTGCTCCAGACTTTGGCTGTGTCTTTTGGGACTGGCAACAAGCCACCGGTGGGGTTGGATCGATGATTACCTGGAAATATACGGAACCCCGATTGGCCAGTCTCGATTTGATTCATTTTACCGCCAAAGGCTATCAAGTATCCGCGGACCAATTTTTGCGGGCTTTAGATGATGCGGCTTCGCACTTTACCAACACCTCTTCCAAGAGTCGTTTTAAACTTTGGAAAAAATAGCCTACAAAGTCCATATTTCGGTCACTTTTTGACAAAACACCATTTACACCAACACAGTATAAAAGTCGATCTGATGCTTGAAATTTTTTTACAAAAAAAATTCCCCCAATCCTTTGACATGATAGGCGACTTTTTGTTGACACATCAATATATATCAGTTGACCTGATGTAAAAAATCTCATATTGTGAAAAGGTCCCTTAGAGAATTGTTACTTTTATTCTCTTTTTGAATGCCCTCCTGAAAAATAGACGCCCACATCTTTTTTTCACTGCATGACATCCATACCTTATTTTTGGTACATAGAAAAGACTGTGTATCAGCCATGTCAAGACGACTTCTAAACATAGAGTCTTCGCTTGACCCGTATCTCGTTTTCATTTCACTTCTTCCAAAATCTCACTCTCAACGCCGGAATCAGCACACATGTCTTCGATTTTACCTGACGCTTCCTCTCCCACCACAGCCTCTTCCAACACCCCTAAAAATCGCAAAAATATGCACACCCAAATGCGCGTTCTCAAACGCAATGGTGAACAAGAGTCGGTTGACCTCAACAAGATTGTCTTCGCTATCAATCGTTGCTGCGATGGTCTTGATAATGTTGATACTTTGCGTATCGCGACCCGTACCATTTCAGGTTTGTACGATGGCGCAACCACTCAAGAACTAGACAACCTCTCGATTCAAACTGCAGCCTCCTTCATGGCGGAAGAGCCCGAATATTCATTTCTAGCAGCCCGTTTGCTCAGCAACTACATCGAAAAAGAAGTCAACAACCAAAACATCTGGTCTTTCTCTCAATCTGTTGAAAAGGGCTACGAAGAAGGCATCATCAATGAAAAGTTGCTCAAATTCGTGCAAACACACTCCCGCAAACTCAACCACGCCATCAATTTGGATCGAAACAATTTGTTTCACTACTTTGGTTTGCGCACTGTGTACGATCGTTACCTAATCAAACACCCCACCACACGACAAGTCATTGAAACACCCCAGTACTTTTTGATGCGAGTGGCTTGTGCGGTGTCTGATAATGTTCGTGATGCTTTAGAACTGTATGACTTATTTTCTCGTCTGGAATACTTAACGTCCTCTCCCACTTTGTTTAATGCTGGTACCAATCACCAACAATTGTCTTCTTGTTTCTTATTGGATTCACCCGAAGACAACTTGGCCACCATCTATTCTCGTTATGCTGACATCGCACAACTCTCTAAGTTCAGTGGTGGTATTGGACTTGCCTACAGTCGTATTCGCTCTCGTGGCTCTCACATCCGTTCCACCAACGGACTATCAAACGGTATCATCCCTTGGTTAAACACCTTGGATGCTTCGGTTGCTGCTGTAAATCAAGGTGGTCGTCGTAAAGGTGCTTGCTGTGTATATCTTGAAACTTGGCATGCCGACATCCTTGAATTCTTGGAACTCAAAGACAATACCGGTGATGAAGCTCGTCGTACCTACAACCTCAACTTGGCAAACTGGGTTCCTGATCTCTTTATGAAGCGAGTGGCTGACAATCAAATGTGGTCGTTGTTCGATCCAAAAGTCGTTCCCACATTCCCCGATATTTATGGTGAAGAATTCGAGAAAGCCTACCAAGAAGCCGAAGCACAAGGTTTGTATCAAACCCAAATCAACGCTCGTGAACTCTACAAGCGCATGTTGCGTACCTTGGCACAAACTGGAAATGGTTGGATGACCTTCAAAGATCGCTCCAACATCACCAGCAACCAAACCGGTGCTCCCAACAACGTCATCCACTTAAGCAACCTCTGTACCGAAATCTTGGAGGTCACCAACCAACAAGAAGGTGCGGTCTGTAACTTGGGAAGTTTGAACTTGGGACGTTGTGTGATCAACGGCGAATTTGACTTTGCCCGTTTGCGTAAAAATGTCAGTGTGGCCGTCAAACAGTTGGATCGCGTGATTGATCGCAACTTCTATCCGTTGCCGATGACCCAACGTTCCAACACCAAATGGCGTCCTGTCGGTCTTGGATACATGGGGTTACAAGATGTATTTTTCAAACTGAAAATGCCGTTTGACTCTCCAGAAGCCCAAGCCATATCTCAACGCATCGCCGAAGAGATCTTCTATGCCGCCTACAGCACCTCAAACGAATTGGCTCGCACCTTGGGTAAGCATCCAAACTTCCACGAAACCAAAGCCGCCAAAGGCACTTTACACGTGGATCACTGGAATGTGAACTTGACTGACCCTGAACGTTGGGAAACATTACGTGAAAACATCAAGCAAGATGGTTTGCGTAACTCTTTGATCATTGCGATTGCTCCAACGGCCACGATTGCCAGTATCACAGGTTGCTATGAATGTATTGAGCCTCAAGTGTCCAACTTATTCAAGCGCGAAACCTTGTCTGGTGACTTCTTGCAAATCAACAACTATTTGGTACACGACCTCAAATCACTGGGTTTGTGGACCGAAGACATTCGCACCAAAATCAAACTGGCCAATGGTTCTATCCAAAATGTGGCTGAAATCCCTGATGAACTGAAGAAAGTCTACCGTACTGCTTGGGAAATTCCGATGCGATCATTGATTGATATGGCTGCAGCTCGTGCACCGTTCATCGACCAAAGCCAATCATTGAACCTCTTTATGGAAAGCCCTGAGTTTGGTAAATTGTCTTCAATGTATTTCTACGCTTGGAAGCAAGGTTTGAAAACCACTTACTACTTGCGTTCTCGTCCAGCCACAGAAATTGCCAAGGTTGCGGCGGCCCCTACCCAAAGTGCTCAAGCGGGTCGTCGTTCGGCAGCTGAATTGGCTTGTTCACTGGAAAATCCAGAGTCTTGTGAGGCTTGTCAATAAACTGCCTGTTTATTTTCTCTTGACTCGTCTAGTTTTACGGTATCTTTAATTATCCCATTATTCACCCACACAAGGAGAACCCATGCTTCTCGAACCCGGTATGGACCTTACATTGCGCCCCATGCGCTATCCCTCATTCTACGAACGTTATCGCGATGCGATCAAAAACACTTGGACCGTTGAAGAAGTCGACTTCTCCATCGATGTCAATGACTTGAATCGCAAAATGAACGATTCTGATCGTCACTTGATCCATCGTTTGGTGGCTTTCTTTGCCACTGGAGATTCAATCGTTGCCAACAATTTGGTATTGAACCTCTACAAGCACTTGAATGCTCCTGAAGCCCGTATGTATCTCTCTCGTCAATTGTTTGAAGAGGCACTGCATGTCCAGTTCTACTTGACATTGTTGGATACCTACATTCCCGATCACAAAGAACGTGAAGAAGCTTTTGCCGCCATTCACAACATTCCTTCCATCAAAATGAAAGGTGACTTCTGCTTTAAGTGGATGAACTCGATTCGTGATTTGGATGAGTGCAAGACCCGTGAAGACCGTCAACAATTCTTGTTGAACTTGATTTGCTTTGCCTCTTGCATTGAAGGTTTGTTCTTCTTTGGTGCCTTTGCCTACGTCTATTACTTGCGTTCTCGTGGCTTATTGCCAGGTCTTGCCACCGGTACCAACTGGGTATTCCGTGACGAAAGTGGACACATGGCCTTTGCCTTTGAAGTGGTGGAAACTGTTCGCAAAGAAGAGCCTGATTTGTTTGATGATAGCCTCAAAGCCAAAATCGTCGAAATGTTGGATGAAGCGATTGAATGTGAATGTCAATTTGCCCAAGACGTTTTGAGTCACGGCGTCATCGGTTTGTCATTGGACGATATGCGTGAGTACTTGCAGTTTGTGGCCAACCAACGTCTGCAAATGCTCGGTATGCCCAAGCGTTACGAAGCCAACAACCCATTCCCATTCATGGAAATGCAAGATGTACAAGAACTCGCCAATTTCTTTGAGCGACGTGTATCTGCTTATCAGACTGGTATTTCTGGCGATATTTCTTTCGACGCCGCATTCTAAGCGTTGAATTCTTCGGTTGACTTTGAGGGTTCTCACTCACGTACACAAAGTACGCTTCGTTTAAACACTCTTTGTCGCCCTGTCATTTCAACACGTAGAAAACATCTGAAACCTTCGACTTGTTCGGAGGTTTTGTTTTTTAACTGAATAGATGAGGAATACACTTGATTCAAACACTGTTGGACAATTGATCAGTATAACCAAATCACTAAACCCTAAGTCTCTCAGGGTTTATTTGTAGACATTCGGTATGACTTGGAGTCCTTCAATAAGTTGTGTTATGTTTGAGTATACCCCCCTCTTGGAGATTTCATGTTGCTTTTGTCCCTTGCCCTCGTTGGCTGTAAATCAATTGAA
>CAKZLX010000432.1 GCA_937127265.1 uncultured Pseudomonadota bacterium | reverse complement strand
CCCTACGGTTGTTATCGGTGGTCAATGGGCAAGCCATGTCTGATGTCACCGTCAGTTCCGCCACCGAAAGTAGCCTCACTGATGAAACTGGTCGCGCCACGGTATCGGTTGATGGAAATAGCACCTATCAATTACGCGCTACCGATGACGCCTCCATGGATCACCTCTATCAAGGCTCTGCAGGTACCGATGACTTTGAGGTGGTGGGCTTTTTAGTCGATCGCAGTACCACCAACGCAGTCTTTTCAATGATGGGTATCTCACAAGACAACAGCAATGGCATTGTGGTCGCCGCACTGGATAATCCAGACCTAACTCCAGCTGTTGGAGCCTCTGCTGACTTGGAAAGCAATGACGAACCCTTCATTTTTGGCGCCTCAGGCATGCCCGCTGCTGGCAATACCATCGTGCAAGGTGGCGGTTCTTTTGTGTTCTTCCCCAATGTTCCCGTTGGAGAATGGACACTGAACACCGTTGGTGCCAACGAGACCACCTGTCATGCCTATCCCAGTGGCACCGATACATTTACCGTATCCGTAGAAGCGGATAGTGTCAGTGTAGTGGTCTTTTCTTGCTTTTAAGCCTCCTCTTTCATCATTTAGAGGGCTTCTGTTATCATTGTAGAAAAACAGTTACATTCTTTGCGATTGTGAGGAGATTTCAATATGGCTATTTTTATTGTGCGTGAAACAGGACAGCAAGATCGTCGCTACCAAATCAAAGACCAAGAAATGCGTTGTGGACGAGGAGATGGCTGCCAGTTTGTCCTACCACACACCACAGTATCTAGACAACACTTCAAACTAGAACGTCTTGATAAAAACACCGCTTTTGTCACCTCATTAAGTGATGGTGCCCTCTTGTTAAATGGTCAGGCTGTTACCAACAAAACCCCTATCAAAACCAAAGACACCCTCCAAATTGGCAAGTACACATTGATTTACTTTGGTGACAACCTCACCCCGATGGATCAATTCTTTGAAGGAAAAGGCTTGGATGAATTTCCACCCTACACCCGTTCGGCAAATGCAACCAAAATGGATGAAACCTTCACCATGTCAGTGGCGGACGCCAAAAAACTGTTGGCCAGTGGAGCGCTTGCCCGCGATGCCCGTCTCAAAACCGCCGATGGAAGTCAAGAATGGGCACCCGGTAAAGAGACACTCAAAATCGGCAAGAATCAAACCGTACCCATCAGTGGCTGGTTTGTCGGTGGTCTGGTTGCAGAAATTACTTGGGTCGGCTCAGCACACCAAATCGAAAGCAAAGGTGGATGGACCAAAGTCTTGGTCAACGATGCCAAACTCGAACATCCCCGTCGACTGATGGGTGGCGATCGTATCACAGTCGGCAGCCAACAATTTGTCTATGTAGAAGAATAAGCACGACAAAACCATAGATACTCACCGCCTCACCTTTCGATTGGAGATCCCCATGACCATCAAACTCGAACCCAGTTGGCTAGCCGTTCTCCAACCTGAATTCGACAAAGAATACATGAATACCCTCAAACAATTTTTGGTGACAGAACAACAGCAACACACCGTTTATCCACCCAATGGGGAAATCTTCTCGGCCTTTACCCATACTCCTTTTGACAAAGTCCGAGTGGTCATCTTGGGACAAGACCCCTATCATGGACCCGGTGAAGCCCATGGTCTCAGTTTTTCGGTCAAAAAAGGCATCCGCGTACCACCCTCTTTGCGCAACATCTACAAGGAGTTGCAAAGCGATGTTGGTATCACACCACCTCCACATGGTCACCTGATCGAATGGGCTCAAAGAGGTGTGTTATTGCTCAACACTGTGTTGACGGTACGCCATAAAAGCGCCAACTCTCACCAAAAGAAAGGCTGGGAACAATTTACCGATCAAGCGATTCGTGAACTCAATGCACGCCGCAAAAACATCGTCTTTATTTTGTGGGGCGCCAAAGCCAAAGCCAAAAAAGTACTGATCGATACCAGCAATCACCACGTCATTGAGTCTGGACACCCTTCTCCGCTGGCGGTACGACACGGTTTCTTTGGTTCCAAGCCCTTTTCCAAAACTAACGCTTTCTTTGCTTCGATTGAAAACCCCCCGATAGATTGGTCTTTAACCCCGTAAAAGTCTTGTTGTGGTTGCCAACCCCGATGAGATGTGGCAAATTGAATCAAAGAAAGGAGTTTCGATGTCTGATCGCACACAGCAACACCAGTCTGAGCAGGAACGCACCACTGCTGATAGCACACAGTCCAGTCCAAGTATGGGTCCTTCCAATGCCCATCAAGTCGATCGCATCCAAGCCATCCAGCAATTAAACATGTGGCTAGAAGGCCAACAAACTCGACTGGCCACCACATCAGTCATGATGCAAATGGCGGAGTCAAACGGGGTTTTACAAGCCTTGGAGACCGCTTGGGCAAACTATCAACGCAACGGTTACCTTCAAGAGATGCCTCTGAATCCAGGACGCTCTTTCAATCGAGAAAGTGCCGGTATCTTTTTACCCACCGAACTAGCCAGCAACATCCGTCCTTTCATTGAAATGACTGAAACCGCCCGTGGTGCCAACGCTGAAAGTTCTTCCAGTGGTGTCGATTGGAACACTCGCTTAGGCATCCCTGAATACAGAACCCAATCCGACAATCTGGTGGCACCCGAAGCCTCTTGTAATGTTACCACTTTGGCGATGATTTTAGAACGAATGGGTATTGGTCGCAACGACGTCATCATGGCTCTCGAACGCCGTATGAACATTGGTGTTTTGGACAACCAAGAATCCCGTGACGACAATTGGATCGACACCACCATGGACTACCTCAACCGCCAAATGCGTGCCAGTGCACCGTACCAACGTGTTCGTGGTGAAGCCAGCATGTCTACGGACACCCGTGAAGGGTTGGCATCCGGATATCGTGACAATGCCCAAATGGAAGATTTGTTGGATTTGTTACTCCACGAAATGGGACAATCTCGTACTGCGGTGGTCTCCGAGCCAGAGCGATTACTCCAAGAAGTCAGTTTTGGACGTGCCACTCCAACCACGGAAAAACTTTGGGAGTCTCGTTGGGATCGTTTGGCACCCCAAGTTGAAGAATGTTTGGAAAATGGTGGTGGTGCAGCACTCTCCTTCAAACACAAAGGCAATCGCTCCAATGCCACCCACATCGTCTCTATTTTGGCAGTGGAAAGTGACGGTTTCCGAATTGATGACCCTTATGGTGACATGCGCGATGACTACAATCGACGGGCCTGGGACGATGCCTACTGGGGACGCAACGACGATGGAAACCTGATCGCCTCACGTGATCGTTCAGACCAACGCAATGTCATAGGGGATGTGGATGACTGGGGCACCTCATGGGCTCGTGATCTACCCGAAGAGGAAAGTCGGGGTCAAGAAAGTTTTATTTCCAGTGACCAAGTCCGTCGAAGCATGTTTTATGTCCAACTGTTCCATCGTGGCGAGCAAAGTACATCCTCATTGTTGCAAGGTTCAGGAACTGACCTAGCCCCTACACGTTCATTAATACCGGTCGCTAGAGGACCTCGATTCGAATAGTCCTTCACCCTGCTAAGGCATCGCAATCTGATAGGCTCCCGAAAATCAACTTGAGAGGTCTTTCTGCTCTAAATGATTAGGCTTTATCGCGCTCTTGTTGGGCAGTAATGATATCCCGTTGCTGTTGACGGTCGATGCAATAGGGACAACTCACTGGGAATTGGTAGTCTTCTGATTGTTGTTCTTCGACAGACAACGGTTCACGACAAGCATAGCACTGGGTCACCTGGGTTTCTTCCAACTGTGGATTCAAAGCCACACGGTGATCAAAGACAAAACAATCTCCGTTCCAATGTGCACCACCAACCTCTTCAAAGTATCCAAGGATTCCACCTTTCAGTTGCTTGACATTGGTAAATCCAGCATCGAGCATCACCACACTGGCCTTTTCACAACGTATCCCGCCAGTGCAAAACATCACCACCGGTTTGTCTTTGAGTTCTTCGGGCATTTCAGAGACCGCCCGCGGAAAATCACGGAAGGACTTGATATCCAATTCCATTGCATCCTCAAAGGTTCCTACCCGACACTCATAATCATTCCGGGTATCCAGAACGATCACTTCTTTTCCTTCATCCAACCACTGTTTAAACTCGGTGGGTGTAATCTCATCCCCTGTAAATTCAGCCGGTTTAATGTGATCGAGTCCCAAAGAAATGATTTCTTTTTTGAGACGAACATTCATGCGACGAAAGGGTTGATAATCGGAGTGAGACACTTTCAAAGGAATATCCACAAACCGCTGATCCTTTTCCAAACCGACGATGAATTGATCAACCTGCTCTTGAGAACCGGCTAAAAAGAAATTGATGCCCTCATGCGACAACAAAATGGTACCTTTGAGATTGAGTTTGGCACACAACTCTTGAAACGGTTCTTGCAAAGCATCGCGATCGGGTAAATCGACAAATCTATACCCGGCAATATTGACAATCGTATCCATAATTTCTCCTTTGATTCTCTTTGCGATATATCGATATAGGAAACTTTTTTCAAGCCAAAACACACCCAAAACGGAAAGTACTGACCATGAATTATTCCATACGTTTCGCCACGATACAAGATACACAAACGATATTAGACTTTATTATTGCCCTTGCCAAATATGAGAAACTAGAACACCAAGTGACCGCCACAGCCTCACAACTCGAAAAAACATTGTTTGGTATGAGTCCCCAAGCAGAAGCCATCCTTGGCTTCGAAGGAGAGACACCTGTTGGCTTTGCTCTGTTTTTCTCCAACTATTCTACCTTTTTGGGCAAAGCGGGCATCCATCTCGAAGACTTGTTTGTGCTCGAAGAATACCGTGGACGTGGATATGGGAAAGCATTGCTAGAGAAGATCCAAACCATCGCTCAAGATAGGGGTGCTGGTCGACTGGAATGGAATGTACTCGACTGGAACCAATCGGCGATTGACTTTTATGAATCGATGGGGGCCAAACCGGTATCTGGTTGGACGACCTATCGGATGGTATATTCGTAATCTCTACTTGGTTCTGAAACAGATGGCTAAGACGGATAGAGCATATCCTAAAAATCACTCTAGTATAAAAGGCTCCTCGCAAGGCGGATTGATAATTTCTCCAGCACGACGTTGACAAAATGGGGTTTGTAAACGTTCTGTTGTGAAATTTATTCTTCTACTTCAGTACTCAACAACACTGGTGTTTGACCATCGGTGAGTATCA
>CAKZLX010000431.1 GCA_937127265.1 uncultured Pseudomonadota bacterium | reverse complement strand
TCCAGCGATACTAGACACTGATGAACCACCATATTTTTGAACGATGACCGGCGTTGTATTGGAATGAGTCGACATGCCAATCTCCACTATCGAATCTGGGTGTTGGAAACGGTAATCGGTACTCGGCGACCGTCTTCACTTTCAGCGGTCACGATGATATTGCGGTACCAGTATCTCTTTTCCGTACGCGGAGATCGAAATTCAGTCATTCGAATCGATACCGGTTGCGAAGCATCACGAACAATCTCTTTCCACAACCACCGTTCATTTCGCCAATCCACCACTTCCACAGTCAAATACAGTGGAAATTCAGAACTGTCGACATCAAGGCGCAAATTGGAGAACTGCGAGGCTTTACCATCCAAAGCACAAACCCACATCAATGACGAGTTGCTACTGGGTTTCCCATCTAAATTGACCCATGGATTACCGTTGTATGGTGTTTTTTGGACCCGTCGTTTCCAGGCAGCGGAATGCTCTAAAAAGTACAACGATGAGGCTCTTAAATCATAATCATTGGAAGCGATCACCAATCGTTCCTGCGCATGAGACTCAAATCCCAATTCGTACAATGCACGACCTTTCCAATACTCTGCCTGTGCCACGATAAAATCGTCGGGTTCTGACTGGGCGATAATACCATTCAATATCTCAATGCTGGTTTCGATCTCTTCGGTATCCATCATCAAATAGCGGGCTTGCTGTAACTGAAACCACAACTGGGCATCTTCGGCAAAGGCAACAGACAACAATATGAACCAGAGCATCACAGTGTTCCAGAAAACTTACTTTTCGGGCGTCGCAATAAATTTATAGCCCACACCATGCAAGGTTTGGATAAACACAGGCTCTTGAATATTGTCCCGCAATTTTTTACGAACAGTCAATACGTGGGTATCTACAGTGCGCGTGGCCACTTTGGCACTGTAACCCCATACCTCTTGCAACAAAGTATCACGGGAGAGGACCTTCCCAGCATTGAGAATAAAGAAAGCCAACAAATCGCGTTCTCGTTTACTGAGTGTTTCCTTTTCTTCGCCATGATAAATCTCATGTAGATCCAAATCCACCACCACATTACCAGTGTAGGTAAGACGATTGAGCACCACCCGAGTCCGTTTGAGGTTGGCTTTGACACGGGCTTCTAGTTCAATCAAAGAAAATGGCTTGGTCACATAATCATCAGCGCCCATTTCAAATCCAAGCAACTTGTCTTCTTCTGCAGATCGCGCACTGACAAAAATAATTGGTTTATCAAAACCCTTGTCACGCATCGATTTACAAAGTTCAAACCCATCTACTTCGCCATCGCCACCACCACTTTCGTGCAACATCACGTCCAAAACAGCCAAGTCAAAATCATGTTTATTGATCTGTTCCAATGCTGATTCTGGGGTTTGAGCCCCTTCAGTTTCATAGCCTCGGACTGTAAAAAATCGTTTCAAAGACTCCAATACTGGTTGCTCGTCTTCTACAAATAAGAGTTTACCGTTTGACATCTAGTTTTCTCCTTGCACAAATAAATCTTCAGGAAATTGTAATATAAATGTACTGCCATTGCCCAATTGAGACCGAACCAATACCGTTCCACCATGGGCTTGCATAATGGCTTTGGTAATTGATAACCCAATACCCGTTCCTTTTCGACGTAGAGCTTCTTTCTCCTTCGATCTAAAGAAGGGTTCAAAGATATTTTCCAAGTCTTCTGTGGGAATTCCAATTCCCTTATCGGACACCACAACCTCGACAAAACCAATCACCCTGCGTACTTTCAGACGAATCCACCGTTCATCTTTAGAGTACTTCTCCGCGTTATTCAACAAGTTGGTGACACATTGACTAAGGGCATTCGAATCCAACCTCATCATTGGTAAGTCAGGTTCCAATTCCAATTCGATTTCCATATCTCGCATCGTCAAAGTGACTTTTAGACTGTCAACAACCCGTTCGATGATCGCATTTAGATTGGCGGGTCGAAGGATAAAAGATTTGTTATCTCGTTCAATCGCCGCATAGTCCAACACGTTGTCAACCAACCAACTGAGTCGCTCACTTTCCCGTACAATTGACTCATAGTGTTCCTGCAATTCCTCCTCATAAACCAATCCAAACATCAAGGATTCACCTTTTAATCGAATTTGGGTAATCGGAGAGCGCAATTCGTGCGAAACAGAAGCCGCAAAATTGCTTTTGATGTTGGCATTTCGCAATTCTGAAATGGTTACTCGAGTGGATAAAATTGCACCAAAAAACATCACAAACAAGGCAAAACCAACCAAACTTCGCTTTTGTTGACGACGCAATGCTGACTGTTCTTCCAACGAAGATACGTCTTTGGCAACCACAACCACCGACCACCCGTTCAGCCAAGGAATATAGCGACGGGTCAAATGCTGCTTGGAAGGTTCAGTTTGCGGTGGCACCAGTTCCATCGACAACAAACCATCACGTAAGGTTTCCGACGATGCCATTTCACGCAACTGATTCAACATGTCGTCTTTGTGTAAACCAAACAAATAGGTTTGCCCATCCCAAATCGTACGCGCCCAAATGGCGTCTTCCCCTTCTTGCCACAAGAGTGTCCCCGCCTGCATTTGTCGAGGTTGCTCAATGATCTCACGCCACTCATCTTCCCATCGCGAAACCCAATACAAATTGTAGAGTTGTTCCTCAATACGAGAGCGGGTATTATCCACATAAGTACGTTCTTCTGGCTTCAAGCCAATCATCGGACTTTTATCCAAGAATTCCTGCACAAATCGCTGTGCCAAAATACCATCAATGCCTTCTCCAACCACCCATGGGTCCGACAAAATGGCATCCATCACCGAGCGAAACTCCTCAAAAGAAAGACCACCCTCTTTGGCCAACTCAATCAGTGCCAAATGTTTCAATTTTGGACCTGATACGTGTCGATGTGTGGATGTAGTCAATGAACGCAACAAATATCGCGCCTCGGTGTTCCGTCCAGCATCTTGCAGTGTACGAACCGCACGGTATTGAATATTGTCATGGGTACGTTCATCGGTCTCAATCACCGAATGACTAGATTGGTAGGCAGGGTGAAACAATACATCTGCGCCCTTGGTTTCGTTGTGCTCTACAAAAGGTGCACTCATCTGCATATTGCGATCGAAACGTAACACCATACGTTGATGTTTATGAAAAGAACGAAGTGGTGTTTGTCCAGTTTCCAATACGGTTCTCACGCTTTGTTCAAAATCTACGATCTCGGCATTCATCTCTTGGAGGAACACCAATGCTACGTTTCGTGACAATTCTTCGAAATCTGATTGGGTTTGCTTTTCTTGGTCTTGAATTGAGGCGATTCCAAAATAGGCTAATAACATCGCTGGTAAAATGACGAAGCCAATCGCCAGTAATAAAAATTGAATCACCCCTTGCAAACGCAGTGCGGTCTCTAAGGCGCGTACCTTTCCCATTTTCCACTGAAGGATATACGCAACAAGTCTGGTACCGAAGGGGACATTGGAGGACATAATGATAAAAAAATGGTTTTGGTTGGGATGGTTGTGGACAGGATGTGCCAGTGAAAACTATGCCAGATTGTATCACACCGAAGTCAAAGCCCCATCTTTGGAATGGGAAAATCTTGAAAATATGGAACACATGGGTGCTACACTGACCGATCGTGGGGTCAATTTTGCACTCTATTCAGAAAATGCCACCCGTGTAGAACTGTTACTCTTTGATGATCCAGAATCCAACCAACCTACCCAACAGTTTGAACTCGAACGCATCAACGACTCTTTGTGGAACATTTATGTTGAAGGCATCGGCGAAGGGCAGCACTATGGTTACATCGCTTGGGGTCCCAACTGGGAATACGACGAACAGTGGCTCCCTGGTCGAATTGATGGCTTCATCACCGATGTCGACAGCAATGGTAATCGTTTCAACCCCAACAAATTGCTGTTTGACCCCTATGCCTTGGCACTTCACCGCGATCACGACTGGTCCAAAGGCTCTACGGCCAGTGGTCCTAAGCGCAACGACATCACTTATGGTGCCGCAGCAAAATCAGTGGTGGTCAAAAGTGACTACGAATGGTCCGATCAGGAAGTTGAATGGCGTAAAAAAAGAGCCGACAATACCCTTCCTGGGCACCAAGAACACCAACTGATTTATTATGAGGTGCACCCCAAAGGGCTTACCCAAAACCCTTCTAGTGGTGTCGAACACCCTGGAACCTACCGTGGAATTGGTGAAATCGCACCTTATCTTAAAGACTTGGGCATCAACGCAATCGAACTTCTTCCGATCCATGAAAAACCCCTAGACGGTGGTTATTGGGGATACAACAACCTCAGTTTCTTTGCCCCCGAACACTCTTTCTCCGCAGACTTCCAAGCCACTGGACGGGTGGATGGTGTGATTGATGAATTCAAATGGATGGTCGATCAGTTGCACCAACATGATATCGAAGTCATTATTGATGTAGTCTATAACCATACTGGCGAAGGTGGTTTGTGGCGTGAAAAACTGTTCTTTGAGTTTCATGGTTCAGAATTTGATGTGAACTTTGATCCCGTTGAAGTGGCAGGTCTTTACTCTTATCGTGGCATTGATAACGCCGCCTATTACGCTCTTGCACCCGATGGACAAGAGTATTGGAATAACACCGGAGTTGGTAATCAAACCCGACCCAACCATACACCCATGCGCAAACTGATTATGGACTCGTTGTTGTTTCAAGTCGAAGAATTGCACGTCGACGGTTTTCGCTTTGATCTGGCCGGTATTTTGGGCGAGCCTGACCTCAACTACAATGCACCCAGTGATCCGGCTTCAACCGTTCTGCAAGACATCATAGATCATCCCGTGATGCAAGAAAACAATATCCGCATCATCTCTGAACCTTGGACGGCTGCGGGTTCTGGTCCTGGAATTGGTGGTTTTCCCACATCCAGTAATGATCCTGCTTTTGCTTGGAGTGAGTGGAATGCCCATTTTAGAGACTGGTGGCGCTCCTTTGTGAACAATTGCAACTGGGAAGGCTGCTTGGGTAACTCTTCTTCTGATGCACGCTTTGTCCTCAACTCAACCGAAGGTGTTGATGGTGGTAACGTGATGACCGGTTCTTCTGGAGTCTATGGTTGGAATGGTCGTAAACCCTACCACTCCATCAATTTTGTCACTGTGCACGACGGTTTTACCATGTACGATCTGTTCTCTTATGGTGAAAAACAAAATGACTGTGGATTGTTGAATCCGATTTGCTGTGACGACCCGTTTTCAGCATGGTGTGACACCGGTTCTGGCGAAGAACACAATCGTTCCTACAATTGGGGAAATGAGGCGATGAAACGTCAACAAATGCGCAATCTCTTTGCGGCGATGATGTTTTCCCAAGGTACTCCGATGATTTTGGGTGGCGATGAATGGATGCGTACACAGTATGGCAACAATAACGCCTACTCCACTTGGGCTGACAACGAATGGAACTGGTTCCGTTGGGGTGAGTGGCAAAGCACAACTAGAAACTTTCGTTCTCGAATGCATGACTTTGTTCGCAAAAGCATTCAGTTACGCAAAGACCATGAATATGCCTTTGCTCCCCGTGAATATGGTGGTGGCATGCCTTTGGCTTGGAAAACGCCTTCCAATACCGATGCCGATTGGGGGGCAAGAACCCTGATGATTCACTACTACAATGATGGCAACTTTGAAGAACCCGAATTGGCCATTTTAATCAACATGAGTACCGACAACGTGGAGTTTACTCTGCCCCAAGGTCGCACTTGGACTCGCTTAATGGACACACAAGCCTATTATGACTTGGATGGTACCAATGGCGACCAAGAAGGCTTCTTTAATACCACTGATGCCAACCCTCGTGCATCTGCCAATATTTGGCTAGAAGGAGATGGTACCTTGGGAGCCACCTACACCGTCCAAGCCTTCAGCATTACCATTTTGGAGGAGCAACAATGACCTCACGACAGTCGATTTCAGCCACTCTACTTTGTATCTTGGGTGGAATGGTCTCTCCAAACCTACACGCCGCCCCTGTACAAGTTGGTGGCTACATGCGGGTGATGACTAGACCAGACCTTCAAGGTGGCAACGGTACTTTGGGCTACTGGAACCTCTACGGTCGGTTGTTGAACGAACGGGGCTACACAATGTTGGATACCCGAATTCAGTTGCAAGAGGCAGACAGTTTTGGTGATCCTTGGAGCAGTGTACACTTTCGTATAGAAGGTGGCTCTATTGCCAACACCGACGCAGGAAACGGTAATCTTTCAAATTTTCGCTTATCGCAAGTCTATTTATTGAGTGGCAATACCACCCTCAACAATGTGACTTGGCAAATGGGTACCTTGGAAAGTTATTTTGGAGATTTGGGTCTCTATGATATGCGCCCAGCGATGGTCTTTACCGATACAGTGGGAGTGTCTGGTCGATATCAAACCGAAAAGTCAGAACTTCTGGTGGGCGTTGGAGACGCTGGGTATGCCAAATATGGGGCAGAGTACAACACCGTGTGGACCAGTGGATTTACCCTTCGTCATCGCCCAATCCCACAGTTTGAAATGGGAATCGGTGGTCAAGGCTATCTCGAATTGGGTACCCAAGGAAATCGAAATGCTCCCTACCACAC
>CAKZLX010000430.1 GCA_937127265.1 uncultured Pseudomonadota bacterium | reverse complement strand
CACAGCCCAATCCCAATTTGAACATTTCGGAAACACCTCTCTATATCAATACAGAATCGCGTCCTTGGATCCGAAGCAAAGATCATCCTCGTCGGGCTGGTGTTTCTGCCTTTGGTTTTGGTGGTTCCAACTTCCACATCTTATTGGAGGAATATACTGGACCCAATAAAGCGCCCTGTTTACGAACTTGGTCGCATGAACTGTGTCTGTATTCAGCCGATGATGAGAAGTCTTTGTTGACCACTGTGCAATCCGTTCTTGATCGTCACGCTAAAGTGTCCATGGCAAGATTGGCATGGGAATCGCAACAAGCGTTTGATGCCACCCAGCCATTTCGTTTATCACTGGTGGCGACTTCCAAAGCGGATTTGCTCAGCAAACTTCAACAGGTGCTCACCAAAGGGTTTGCAGAAGACTACACCTTGCCTACGGGAGTTCACTTTCGTCAGGGTGCTGCTTGGACTGGTCAAAAAGCCTTTCTGTTTCCTGGACAAGGTGCTCAAACTGTCAATATGGGCAGAGACGTTGCGCAGGCTTTACCACAAGCACTGGAAGTTTGGGATTTCTCCGCTGAGTTAGATCGACACACCAATCGTGAACCTTTACACCAAAAGGTGTTTCCTAACCCCGTCTTTTCAGAGAGTGATCGAAAAGCACAACAGGTTGAACTCACCAAAACCCAATGGGCGCAACCAGCGATCGGTGTAGCCTCGATGGCCCTGTTGAATGTCTTGGACGAGTTGGATGTCCGTGCCGATGCCTGTGCTGGTCATTCGTATGGGGAACTGACCGCTTTGTATTATGCCAAAACCTTCAACCCACAACATTTTATTCAAGTTTCTCAAAAACGTGGGGAACTGATGAACGAAGCAGCCAGTATCCCCGGTGCCATGACTGCGGTGAAAGGATCTGCCAAAAAAATTCAACCCAAGTTGGACACTTGGAATGCTGCGCATGGATTGGATGTGGTCATTGCCAATCACAACTCACCCAAACAATCGGTGCTGTCGGGGACCGTCGAAGATATTGAAAAAGTGGAGTCCTTACTCTCTGAAAATGGCATGTTTGGACAACGTTTAGGGGTCGCTACGGCATTTCATTCTAAAGTGGTTGCTGGATCGGTATCTCCATTTGCTCAGTATTTGACCACGATGAAGTTACAAGCACCCAAATGTCCAGTCTATGCTAGTCGCACCGCCAAGCCTTATGGAGACAATCTTGGAACGTTGGTGGATACACTTTCGCAACAAATTGCCAGTCCGGTACGCTACGTCGAAGTGATTGAAAATATGTATGCTGACGGGATTCGACTCTTTGTGGAAGTGGGACCACGAAATATTTTGGGTAAACTCACCCAGAGTATTTTGCGCAAAAAAGAAGCGGTGGTCATCTCCCTAGATCGTCCCGGCAAGTCAGACTTGTTTGGTTTGTTGGACGGGTTGGCTCAACTTGCCAGTCTAGGCGTCACAATGGACTATTCGGCCTTGTGGAAAGGGTATGCCGAGCCCATTAATTACGATGCTCAGCCAAAGCCCAAAATGGCGATCTCCATCAATGGCGCCAATTACAACAAGCCATATCCACCCAAAGAAGGTGCCAGTGGTCGTGCCAAACCCAATCCAGAACGACCGGTAGAGGCCCCTCAGCCTCGCATGAAAGCAAAACAAACCGAAGTGAAAACCAAAGAACAAGAGTCGGTCGCAGTCTCTCCAAAGACCGTCACCTCTTCCAAGAACCATCAAGGACAAGGAGAACGCATGTCCAATTCGCATAACAACGAGTGGCTCAAAGCCTTTCAACAAGCCCAGCAACAAACCGCGGCGGCTCACTCTGCTTACCAGCAAGCAATGTCCAATGCTCACATCGCTTATTTGCAAGCCGCTCAAGCCAGTTTAACCAGTTTAGCGGCCTTGGCTGGTGGACAATCCATTCCAGCACCTACCTCAATGATTAACACGGCACCTGTCTCTACACCTTCTCCTATGGCGCCAACTTCGATGCCTGCACCGATGCTGATGCCCGTTCAATCCGCTCCGGCACCGACGCCTGTGGTGAGTCCAGTGACGCCTCTCGTACATACTCCGATGCCAACGCCTTTACAGACGCCAAGGCCTACACTACCAACACCAGTAAAGGTGTCTCCGGTTGCAACTGTGGAAGCAGTGCCATCCACCGTAGACGTATTGTCTTTGTTGATGGACGTGGTTGCCGAAAAGACAGGCTATCCATCTGACGCTTTGGATTTAAGTATGAGTTTGGAAGGGGACTTGGGGATCGATTCGATCAAACGCGTTGAGATTTTAAGTGCGGTTCAAGACAAGGCACCTGAACTTCCCGAAGTCGACGGTTCTCAAATGGCTCAGTTACAGACACTCGGGGAGATTGTATCCTTTCTCCAAGGAGAACCCCGGGATTTTAGCCTAGCGGAGGCATCTACATTGGGTGTCTCCGCCAGTCTTGAATTGGAAACGACCAGAACTCTCAGCGAAGAAACAACCTCCGATGATTCTGTGGTCATCGAAGCCTTAGAAAGTACTGTTGAAAATGTATCGGAGCCGGATGCTTCAGTGACCAACATGGAAACATTGTGGTCGAACACTGAAAAGCAACCGGTGTATCGATGGGTGGTGCATCCACAACCAACAGTGTCTGCTGGCTTTAGACACTCAGCCCTTGATAGTTGTACGATTGCTTTGTTGGGTGAAGAAGACCTCACCTCGATGCTGTCGATTCAGTTGCAAAAGCGCGGTGTGAATGCGATGGTCTACACGTTGACTGATGAGAATCGGTTACCCGCTGACTTTGATGGCGTCATTGATTTACGTTCACTCAGTATCGATACCACAGAAGAAGCAATTGAATATTCCCAACGTGTATTTGAGGTCGCTTCATGTTTGGCTGAACATCACCCAGACGCACCAAAGGTCTATATTCACATCACCCAGTTGGGTGGGGACTTCGGCTTTCAACGTATTACCAACCCCCAAGCCTTGTTGGCAGGGGCTGCAGGTGTTGTTCGAACTGCCCAACAAGAATGGCGAAATTCGCACTGTAAAAATATTGATTTGGTTGAAGATATACCCCTCAGTCAATTGACGCGGGTATTGGTCGATGAGATTGTATCCGGTGGCTTGGAAATGGATGTTGGATTGCAATTAAACACTGAAAATGCGGTCCACAGAGTTGTTTTGGAGATGACAGAAACAGAACCCAATGGTCAGCCGATTGAATTCTTTGCTGAAGATGTCATTGTGGTTTCCGGTGGTGGACGTGGCGTGACCGCTGACTGTATTGTTCGTCTCGCAGAGCGTTTACAACAGCGCGGTGCGGTGGTTCCCCAGTTTGTATTGTTGGGACGTACCCTATTATCCGATGACCCTTTTCCCAATTTGACCTCACAAAAAGATCTAATTGTTGCCTTGATGGGACAAGCTAAAGAAGAAGGGAAGATTATTAAACCAGCCGGTGCAAAACGAGCCGCCAATCGTATCTTGGCCTGTCGTGAAATCGCTGGTACCATTGAAAAACTGAAGGCTTTTGGTGCCAAGGCCTACTATCATTCAGTCGATGTCAGTGATGCCGAGGCGGTACAAAACTTGTTTCAAGGACTTTCTTATGGCACAATTGCTGGTGTGGTACATGGTGCCGGTGTATTGGCCGACAAAAAGTTGCAAGACAAAACGGTTGAGGATTTTGCTTGGGTGTTTGATGTCAAGGTCCAAGGGATGGGAGCGTTACTTTCCAATGTCGACTTGTCGGATTTGAAGTTGCTGGTGTTTTTCTCATCGGTTGCCGCCCGTACTGGGAATGCTGGACAGTCTGATTATGCTGCTGCCAATGAGGTGCTGAATCGGATGGCACATGCCTTGAAACAACGACACCCTGAACTCTGCGTGCGATCGATTGGGTGGGGGCCGTGGCAAGGTGGTATGGTGTCTCCAGCATTGCAAAGGCATTTTGAATCACGAGGAATTGCGCTGATTCCGATTCAGGAAGGTGCCGATGTCTTTGTGGACGAACTCACCGATGCCTCAACTGTCGAGGTTGTTGTTGGTGCTGACAAAGGCTTGGACGATGGATTATTTTTCTCGACCGCTGATATTTATCCTTCACAAAATTTACAAGTCCTGTTGTATGGGCACCAATTCCGAAACAAACTGTTGGTGCCGATGGTCGTGGTCTTGGATTGGTTTATGTCCTTACCTCAAGACACTGTAAGCACCCAAGCAACCGCACTGACTGCTACAGTGACCGGAGCCATGACGGGAGCCTTTGCTGTCTGGTTGGGGTCTGAGAAATGATTGGGACCATACTGACAAGCCTAGGTGGACTAGCGGCTTCCTACATCGATGGGAAGACAGCCGTTAAGAAAGCTGAAGCCGAGACCAAGATGAAGATAGCCACTGGGGA
>CAKZLX010000429.1 GCA_937127265.1 uncultured Pseudomonadota bacterium | reverse complement strand
CAATAAAAACGCCAATAACGATACACTACCAATACGCATGTTCAAATCCTCAAATTGATTAGGGACAATCTTACATTTAGAGTGTATCGTATTCCATTGGTTTCTGTATCAATCGAATTCAATCCAGAAAATGATTACATCTCTGGCCATCGTATCAGCAGTTTACAACCTATATTGCTATACTAGTGTTTCAATACCTAATATCCAAAGATCTTATGGAGTCAGCAATGACAATTCTGGGACTGTTGCTCATCGGTTGCTCACACGAAGAACCCACAAAAGAAACCACCAACCTACCAACAGCACAAATCACTTGGCCAACCGCCGATGATCAAGTACAACAAGGTGAAACCATTCGATTGATTGGCTATGTTCAAGATGCTCTATACTCTAGCCAACCAAATTCCTTGCGTACGATGTGGACAGTCGATGGACAAGATTATTGCGCATGGGAAGATGTCGATGCTGGTGGGAATACAGTCTGTGATGTAGAACTCTCCTCATTTGGTGAAATCCCCATTCGATTACAAGTCTTAAATCCAGAGGATGCTTTGGGAGAAACAACCCAAATTCTCACCGTGATCGAAAACAATCCCGCAGACATTGAAATTCTCTCTCCACTGCCCAATCAAAATTATTACACCAACATTCCGATTGATTTAACCGCCCAGATTACCGACCCTGACCAATTGGATGCAGTCACCCAAGGGGTTTGGACCTCTTCGCTTCAAGGAGAACTCGATGTGGGTTCTTATCCGGATGCCAATGGACTCTTTAACGACAGTGTGCTGTTAAACGCTGGTGAACACACGCTCACTTTTACGGCAACCGAAGACGAAATCAGAAGTAGTTCGGCCTCGGTATCCATCTCTGTACCAGGTCCAAACCATCCTCCCGATTGTGCCATCCTGACCGAAAGTCATGAATTGATTATTGCAGAAGGTGGTACTGCAACCCTTGAAGGGACCATCTTTGACCAAGACATCGATATCTTTGATCTTTCTGTGGAAGTATCTTCTTCTATTGATGGTCTTTGGAGTGACCTTGTCGTAGAAGAAGATGGAACTTTTTCAGCCATTTTTGACCAACCCAGTGTTGGGGTCCAAACCGTTTCCTTAACCGTTACGGATGAGGTCAACACTTCTTGTACCAGTGACATTGAATTGGTGGTCGGTTACGGACCCAGTGTTGAAATTACCGAACCCAGTGACGGTACTTGGTTTAACCAAGGTGATTTAATTTTGTTTCAAGGTTTGGTCTCCGATGCCAATGACTCACCAGACAGTTTAACCATTCGTTGGAACTCCAATTTTGACGGTATCTTTTCAGAAAATTCGGCTTTGCCAAACGGAACTGTGGTCACCTATGCCGAAAACTTAACACCGGGACAACACGTTATTTCTTTGTGGGCGATTGATTCTGATGGGTATGCGGTCATGGACGACACCATCATCAATATTAATGAATTGCCCGAGTCCCCAAGTATTTCCTTTGTCAATACCACCTCAACATCTTCTGATGACTTGTCAGTTTCAATTGATGTGGATTCGTTTGATGCCGAAGACGATCTGATCACCTACGAGTACTTGTGGCATAAAAATGGTGTCCTCACCTCTTTTAGCAGTGCCACCATTCCCTATACAGAAACCCTAAGAGATGAACAATGGGAAGTCTTCGTACGACCATTTGACGGTCGCGGTTATGGAGATAGCGTATCGATCAGCACCACCATTCTCAACTCTGCCCCTATCATTGGAAGTGTCAATCTCTCCAATCTTTCCATTTTCGAAAACACGGTGGTCGATTGTTTGAGTCTCAATATAACCGATGAAGATGGGGATACCGTCTCGCCAATGGTGGAATGGCTGGTCAACGGTACTGTGGTCAGTACAAGTAGTTCCATCAATGGCAATCTATTCAACAGAGATGATTCGATCTATTGCCAAGTGACACCCAACGATGGTTTGGAGAATGGGTCCACGGTACTGTCTTCCGTCATCACCGTTGCCAACACTGCACCCACACTGAGTGAAGCCACCTTAGATATCCTCGAGATAACTGAACTAGATACCGTCACTTGTACCCATCCTGCAGCCAATGACATCGACCCCAATGATATCGCACAACTCAGTTACAATTACCAATGGTTGGTCAATGGCACAGATGCGAACATCACCCAAAACAGCATTGATGGAGCTAGTTTTGATAAAGGAGACACTCTGCAATGTGCGGTGACACCAACGGATGGCACCGACTTAGGAAGTACCGTTTGGAGTTCTATCGAAACCATCCAAAATGCCACACCAACCATTGACGGAGCAACCCTCACACCCAACACTGCTTATGAAAATAGTACGCTCACCTGGAGCCCACAAAACGCCCACGACCCTGATGGAGACAGTCTCTCTTTTCTCTATGAATGGTTGGTCAATGGGGTGCTAATCTCAGAAACTACCAGCACCCTTGCTGGATCTTCCTTCAATGTCGATGATACAATTTCTTGTAGCATCATCCCTGATGACGGAACTGATTTGGGAATCAGTCACACATCGAATACCGTTCAGATTACCAACACCCCACCAACTTTGACCACACCGGTTGTTTCTCCATCTTCTAATATCCAAACCAATACCGCCTTAACCTGTTCGGCAAGCGCATCCGATATTGATGATGGTAACCTCGACGCTGAAATTCTCTATACTTGGACTGCCAGTAATGGTGCGACCCAAACGGGTAATACTTGGAACCTGAACAACCAAATCATTGCCCCAAATGACACGATTACCTGTTCGGCATCCGTAGAAGACAACAATGGTATTGCGGTTTCTCAATCCAGTTCCCCACTATCGATCATCAACACCAGTCCGACCATCTCGCTTGTACAAACCAGTCAAAACAGTGCACATACTGGAGATACCATCACCTGTACAGCCAGTATTTCAGACTTGGACGATGGCACCATTTCCACAAATTACATATGGACCAATGGAAATACCACCATCAGTACCACCAATCAGTACACTGTTTCAGCGCAAGACACTGACGTTGGTGACTCAATCCTCTGTTCTGCAACAGGAACCGATGCCAATGGTGCATCTGTGACTGGTTCGAGCACCCCTGTGCAAATCTTAAATACGAGTCCAATGATTCAAACCGTGACGATTTCACCCACAAGTACTCTCTACAACGATAGTAATCTGACCTGTACCTCTGCTTCTTCAGACCTTGATGGAGACCCCATCAGCACATCGTACACTTGGAGCGCCAATCAAAATGTCTTGGGAACCGGACCAACACTGAGTCTTGCACAACACGGATTAACCCCAACCACCCAAGTCCAATGTACTGTCAGTATTAATGATGGAAACCAAGGTGTCGACACCCAGTCGGCTGTACGCACGTTGGACAATCGTCCACCAATCAACGGTTCTATTTCAATTTCAACAATGAACCCATTGAGTTCGGACACCGTGTCCTGTACCAGTAGCGCTTCGGACCCCGATGGCGATAGCACCTCACTCTCCTACAGTTGGACAATGAATGGCAATGTTATTGGAAATGGAAATAGTATCACCTTGACCCCATCAACCGCCCCGGTCAATGGTACCCTCAGTTGCTTGGTAACCAGTTCAGATGGATGGACCACCACCACGACATCTTCGGATGTTACCATTGCCAACAGTAATCCTTCAGTCACCACACCAAGCATCTCTCCGAGCACCAGTGTTGTAACCGGCACCACCCTTTCTTGTGCAGCCTCTGGGTCTGATCCTGATGATGGTAACCTCACACCAACCTATCGCTGGTATCGAAATGGCTCTCAAGTCGGAACGGGTTCATCCTATACCTTGTCAGCCTCCAATAGCAATGTCGGACAAACATTTTACTGTTCCGCAACCGTTACCGATGCAATTGGTGTTTCGGCTAGTGCAAATAGTTCCTCGGTAACAGTCAACAACACCAACCCAACCATTTCCAACGTTTCCATTTCTCCAAATACATCGGTATTTAACGACAGTACCTTGACCTGTTCTGCTACCGCAAATGACCCTGATGAATCGGTCTCTCCATCCTATACATGGAGTGTCAATGGATCAAGTCTCACCTCTGGTGCTTCGATCAGTTTGAGTTCTTACTCCCTCAACCCCAACGACTCCATCACCTGTACAGCCACAACAGCCGACAGTAACGGTGGTTCGAACTCTGGTTCAACATCGGTTACACTTGAAAATCGATCACCCAACGTCGTAACACCAACCCTATCCAACACCCAGCCGGAACAAACAGAGACTGTCTCCTGCTCAAGTAGTGCGTCGGACCCAGATGGAGAATCAGTTGCGGTATCCTACACTTGGACGATGAATGGCAGTGTGATTGGCTCTGGCCCATCAATCACCCTTACACCAAGCAACGCTCCTATCGGTGGCACATTAACCTGTACAGCATCCACTTCGGATGGCTATGGTGGTTCTGATAGTGCCTCTACATCTGGTACAGTAAACAATAACCCACCGTCTGTCAGCACACCGAGTATCTCTCCGAGTTCAAATGTAGTGACTGGAACCATCCTCTCTTGTACGGCCAGTGGATCAGACCCAGAAGATGGCAACCTCACACCAATCTATCGCTGGTATCGAAATGGCTCTCAAGTCGGAACGGGTTCATCCTACACCTTATCAGCCTCCAATAGCAACGTCGGACAAACATTTTATTGCTCTGCCACAGTCACTGACTCTGTTGGAGTATCAACCAGTGCAAACAGTTCCTCAGTCACAGTCAACAATACCAACCCTACAGTCACCACACCAACTATCTCTCCAAATTCTGGCGTCTACAACACCTCATCGCTTACCTGCTCGGCTAGTGCTTCCGATCCAGACCAGTCGGTGTCGGTCTCTTATAGTTGGCGAAAAAATAGCTCGACCATTGCTTCTGGAGCATCGATTAACCTCGTCAGTCACTCGATAAGTCCAGCCGACTCTATCGCCTGTGTAGCATCCACCTCCGACAGCAACGGAGGAACTGACAGTAAGTCCAGTTCGGTCACCGTTCAAAACAGAGCGCCCAACGTAGCCACACCCTCACTGTCCGATACAACACCAGCACCCAATAGTAGCGTATCCTGTTCAAGCAGTGCTTCCGATCCAGATGGAGAATCGGTCTCGGTCACCTACACTTGGACAATGAATGGTAGTGTAATCGGTTCGGGCACCTCTATCAGCCTCAATACCAGTATTGCACCGGTTGGAGGCACTTTGACTTGTACAGCATCAACTACGGATGGATACGGTGGTTCCAATAGTGCTTCAACCTCTGGAACGATTACCAACAACCCGCCCTCTATTTCTAGTGTTTCCATTTCTCCGAGTTCAAATGTAGTAACTGGAACCACCTTGACCTGTTCAGCATCGGGTTCAGACCCAGAAGATGGTAGCCTCACCCCAACCTATCGCTGGTATCGAAATGGTTCCCAAGTCGGAACGGGTTCATCCTATACCTTG
>CAKZLX010000428.1 GCA_937127265.1 uncultured Pseudomonadota bacterium | reverse complement strand
CCTTCCGGATTTGTCGCGAAGAAGGTGTCGATACCCGTGGATACTTTATGGTGGGATACTACGATGCCGCTCCGCAAGATGTCGAAGATATGATTGAGTTTGCTTGTAGTCTTGGTTTGGACTGGGCATCATTTTCGGTGGCAACGGCTTTACCGGCAACGGATTTGTATCGAATCGCTCAAGAACGCGGTTATGTAGACGGTGATTTTTGGAAAGACTACACCATCAATGGTGGTGGCAACATTCCCCAATTGGAAACCGAAACCTTTACCGCCGAGCAACTACGTGCCTATCGTACCAAAGCCTACATGAAGTTCTATCTTCGTCCGGATTTGATTCGTCGTAAATTGAGTAAATCCGAGGGGCGTGAAGAATTGTTGGAAATGGCTGGTGGTGCCCAAGTGTTGGGTGAAATCATCAAGTCGTCGATTCGTCGTGCCATTCCAAGTGTGGGAATTGGTAAGTGGGCGACGGTATAGTCTAGAAACTGATTCGGTGACCTAAGCAGCCCAACGCCTACTTGATTTCTAAGGGTTCTGTATCATTGGATCCTTTCAAATATACCTGTCCTTTTAGTTCATCATCTGCAAACTGGCCAGTCTTGTAAATCAGTTGAAATATTCGTTTGACGAGGGTTCGTTTACCAAGAACTGGAATGGTGATAAACGTATCGCTTCCATATTTTTTGCACCATTGTAGGAAGATTTGAAAAGAAATGCGTGAGTCATAGTCTCGCAGTACTTTGGCAACCGTTCCAATTCGTGATTCGTTCCAATCGCCATCATCGGTTTGGAGGTTCTTGGTGTGGAGATCTAAGAGCCAGCCATTGTTACTGTCTATGATTTCTTGGTGTAATGTTCGTGCGGAGAAATGGTTGTTATTGTGATTTCGGTTGGTGTGTTTACCTGTGGAGGTATGACGTTTTTTGGTTTGCACGGTCTTTGGTTGTTGGCAAATTAATGACTTATGTTGTTCAATAATCTCTAATTTGTCGACAATCTGTAATAGGATGTGATCCTTCAGCACGTAGATACTGTTGATGATCATATCCATTTGTGGCTGATTGGCTTTGGTAATATCGATTCCGTTATCCCACTCTTCTAACAATAAGTCGATTTGCATTCCCAAATTGTAGGTTTTATCCGGCCAAAGCATGGAACGGAACTGTTCTCGAGTGTCTTCAAAAGCCTGGTATAAAGTCTGTAGGGGTTGATAGTCACGCCGAGAGGTCAAGGGTTCTTGGGCGGGTGCTTGATAGTTGGATGCATGTTGTTTACTGACCAAATGTTTTTTCAACTCAATGGTTTCTAAATGCTCAATGATCAATGCCAGATATTGATCTGGTAAAGAGTAAATGGCGTTAATGGTCGAATCCATTTTGGGTTGGGATTTTTTGGTGGTATCGATTCCTTTATCCCACTCTTCGATTAAGGCATCGATTTTAGAACCGATGCGTTTGGTTTGGCCGGGCCAACTTAAATTCAGAAAGTAGTATTTAATGCTGATAAAAGCACTCTGTAAAGGACGCAATTGATCATCGTTACGGGGAATGATACGTGGTGGCCCCTTGGGTTTTGGAGGGGCTTTGGGTTTGGTATTTACCTTCGAACGGGGTTTTGATTTGTTTTGTTGTTTTGTACGTGTATTTTTTTTCGATGGTGCAGGTGGGCTTGTTTTTTTCTGTGGTATTTGTTGGGGTATATATTGATTAAATGGCTTTAGGTCTTTGGCATCATTCCATTGATCATTGTGGTAGATTCTGTGACGCAATGTTGGATTTTGCTTCACACGGGTCAGTATTTGCGCAACGGTTAAGGAGATTTGGTTGTTATCTCCAGCGTGGTAACTGTAGGTTGGATCTGGTTTTGGCATAAAACGATCCATGTTGTGTTTGGTGGCGGCATACAGTTCCCAGGTTTTGGTTTTAAAACCCCAATATCCAGTGTCGATATGGGTCAAATACATCATTCGCCCAGTACCATCGCAGTTGTTGCAGGTGTAGGTACTGGTGGGTACCTCTGAGTGCAGGTCTTCATTTCGTCTACATCGTGGACAAGACCAGGCTGATAAATCCAATGGACTGTATCCACACCCTTTACATTGTTTGATTTTACTGTATATAGTGATGGTACCATTGGTGCACCGAGTACAGTATCGAAGATCCACAGTGGTTTCTCGCATTGTATTCTCCGTTTTTATTTCGAATCGATATATGATACTGTAATTTGGTATCATTAATGATATAAAATACAAACAATCGAAAAGAGGAAATAGCAATGCCCAAATTGTATCCTTGTTCCAAATGTGGTGAACACCATTTACAACCCAATACTTGCACAGTCGAGAAGCCTGCTCGGGTCTCAATGGGGGGTATCGCCCTCGCAACCTTACTGGGTTTAACCGCTTGTGGTGACGAAGAAAACAAAGATACTGCCACAACAGACACTGCTGTTTCCGATACCGCTACCGATACGGATACCTCTACAGAGGTACCAGATGACACTGCAGTTGCCGTGATGTATGGGGTTCCTGACACTGGTTATTGGGACAATGATGGCGATGGGTATACACCCGAAGATGGTGATTGTGATGACAACAATCCCGAAATTCATCCGGATGCGCGAGAAGTGGCAGGGGATGGAATTGATTCCAATTGCAATGGTGAAGACGATACCTAATTGTCTTGGTATGTTTTCAACTGTGTTGATTTTCGGTGTGATTGCACTGACAATCGGTTGTTCTGATACAGATTCAACGCCACAAGTCGAACAAGCCTGTAACGGTTTGGTAGAACTGTGTGATCGACCTTTGGATCAAGCACTCTTTGTGGGTACCCATAACGCAATGTCTTCAAGTGAGGATGGTTGGAACTTTCCCAACCAAGAGTATGCCTTTAGCAGACAATTGCAAGATGGTGTGCGGGCCTTGAATTTTGATACCTATTGGTGGAATGAAGAAGCCTACTTATGCCATGCGTATTGTGACTTGGGGAATATGCCATTGGTTGAGGGATTGGATCAGGTGGCACAGTTTTTAGCGCAAAATCCCGATGAGGTACTGCTAATTACCATTCAATCTGCTTTGGAGGCTGAGGCAACGCTTGATGCTTTTGTACAGACCAATTTGCGAGAACAGATGTACCAACACGAGGTTGGAAGTGATTGGCCAACCTTGCGGACCTTAATTGAAGAAAATCGTCGATTGGTTGTTTTTACCAGTGATGGGGGTGGAAACAGTGGTTACATGGAGCAGTGGGTCCACTGGATTGATAATCCCTACTCGGCAAACAGTATCGAGGATTTCTCTTGTGTGGAAGACCGTGGAAATCCAGAGACTGCCAGTTTGTTCAATGTCAATCATTTTATCACCAATCCTGTGGCAGACATTGAGGATGCTTTACTGGCCAACCAGTACGATATTTTGTGGGAGCATTTGGAACGCTGTCAGCAAGAAACGGGGCGGAGTCCCAATCAAGTGTTGGTTGACTTTTACAGTCAAGGCGATGTACTGCAAGTGGCCAGAGATTGGAATCAATTGCAAAAAATAGAATAAAACATTGGTCAAACCAAACTGAAACGATTATTCCCATGCCAACGTCTAGGATGAGGAGTATCAGATGCAAGCCAGTGATTTATTGAGTGGACTGTTGGAAAGAAGTGGGCATTGTGAAGTCTGTGCCAATACAGAAGATGTCTTTGCTTTTGAAGTGGTATCGACTAATCGTCCAGTGTCGTTGGATACTTGCATTGTGCTCTGTGCAACTTGCCAAGGACACATCGACTCGCCAACCGAACAGTCTCAATACCATTGGTCGTGTTTGTATGAAAGTATTTGGAGTCCTGTTTCCGCTGTGCAAGTACTGTCTTGGCGTATTTTGCAACCCCATGAGTCAGAAGGATGGGCACAAGATTTACTGGGTCAATTGTACTTGGATGAAGACTTACAAGTGTGGGCTGAAAATGATGGGCGAATCCCAGTGACTTTGGATAGTAATGGTGTGGAACTGGATTCAGGCGACTCGGTGTATTTGATTAAAGACTTGGATGTCAAAGGGGCTTCGTTTGTCGCCAAGCGAGGAACGACGGTTCGCAATATCCGAGTCGGTGATGACCCCGCGTATGTCGAAGGAAAGGTCAACGGTACCAGTTTGATGATCAAAACTGAATTCATTAAAAAGGTCTAACGGTTGTATTACAGAATTGTCTGGATTGTCTGAACGGTTAAAAAGAGAAGCCAAATTGGTGTTCAATTGATAACAAGTTGCCAGGCGAATAGGAGGCGGCTAGTGAAAACAAGACCTCGTTGCTTTCGATTTCCACACCACCATTGACCGAAAACATTCGGTATCCGTCGGTGTAGTACTCTGATTTTTTGAAGGCACTGACTGGGGATAGATCAACCCCTTCTACGTTGCTGTTTTCCAAGCGCGGATCGGCACGCAACCAATAGAGACCACCGGCAACAAAAGGACGAACAACAGAAGAATTAACACCGGTGAGGGGACCGAAAGGAATCGACTTTCCGATGCTCATCGAAGCATCCATGGTGCCCAATCCAAGTTCCGAGTTTCCAATGTATCCCGTATAGCCCAATTGCATACTGATGTCAGGTGATTTTCGGTATCCTTCCACAGGAGAAAAACGGGCGTAGGTACCAAAAACAGAACCAGTGTCCCCTTGAATCATTCCCGTGCGGGCGCCAATTTCAAAGGACATGGGTAGACCTTTGGTGATGTGAATGGTGGGGATCCAAAGGTTTTCAGGGGCTTCTTCATCAGAGAAGGCAAGATTCCACGGCGAGGGCGACCCATCAGCATAGCGAGCGGCATCAATAAAAGAGACCGAGTTTTGTACCGACATCTCAAAACCATGGATGCCCATGCTGGTGACCGTGGTGGGCTTGTTGGCAATCGCCATCCCCAACTGTCGGATGACGACCTCATAGCCTTGTTGGATCGATGTTGTTTTGGTGTAGGCTTTTCCACCCCAGTCATTCATTGACCCTGGAGAGAGGTTTCCAGCCAAAGCGTCTGTACTCCACAGAGACAGTCCGAAACTGGTGGCTAGAACGATGTTGAACTGCATTGCCCACTTCATGACAAACCCCACATTCCCAATATTCATTGGTGGCAACACGCACACCAGATAGGTACACTGTATCGCATTTTGAGAGTCTTGTCAGTCCTTGCTTATTCAGGGTTGGATTCAGGGGTTGGCTTGTTTGCTTCTGCTCGTTGTTCGGCTTTGATTTGTTGGATATTTTCTTGGAGGTTTTCAAAGGCGATATTGCCCTCGCCTTCGAGCCAAGCAAAATCGACATCTTGATCATCGACTTGTGCAATCTTTGGTCGCCATGATTCTGTACGGGTCCACAAGAAAGCACCACCCCACATGGTAGCGGCTTCGGCAGCGATGAAACCCAATGCGCCTGATAAAACAGCTTGGGCTACCCCACCCAATTGCTTTTCGAGGAGCAGTGCTTGTAAGGCTTCACGTGCTCCTTCACCAGCGATGGTTGGAGAGAAAATGGTTCCTAGGATTTGAATGTTAGAGCCAAAGACAATCGGCCAGAAGGCGGCAGTGGTGACCCCAATAGCCAAGGCGGTGAAATAATAGACAACAGCGGTGGTGAAGTGGGTAACGAATTTGCTGAGGAGGGCCAGCATTAAGAGTTTGGTTTTACCACGATAGGCGGCAACCGCTTCGGTGAATTCAGCCACTTTGTTTTTCACTTTACCAGGCAGGAAACCACCAAATGTTTTGATGATCCAGACCAACAGTCCAGGTTTGACCAGTCCCAACACCACTACCAAGGAGACACCACCACAGATTCCACCAATAATCAGGGCGAGGGTGAGAGCTGCACCTTCCTTTTGGGTAACGTCTTGTAAGACCGAATATCCAAAGGGTAAGGTGAGAGTAATTCCCAGAAATAATCCGGTAATTCCGATAAACTTTTCCAAACCTTTGGCGGTGATGACCCGTGTCCATTGGTTTGAATAACGACCGGCTTCATAGAGTGTGTAGCCGTCCAGCCCAATCGTACTGGGTAAAAAGGTCCCGATGAAGCGACCAATCAAGAACGCTGTGACAGTACTTTGCCAGTAGGCAAAACGAATACCTTGTCCCACCAGCAACAAATGCCAAGCAAAGGCACTGGACAGCACCCCAATAAACTTGATGCCCATCGCCAACAGGGCGAACAACAAAAATGTTTGTCCATCAACCTGTTCGACATATTGCAAAATGGCGGTGAAAACAGGAAGAGGTTCACAGGCAACGGCATCTTTGGGGCAGGGAATAGGGTGTCGCAATAGTGCCATGATACCGACAATTGTAAACAGACCTTTTGCCCAAAAGGAGGCTGTCTTTTGATCTTCTTCAGCCAGTCCTTTTTTGCCTACCCAGAAAATGGCTGTGGCCACAAACAATAACAACAAGGCTTTGAAACCCAACTGCCCTTGCCAAGCGAAATAACAAAGCAAAGCAAAGACCAAACGAGAGACAACGATCAATAGCGCCGAGACAGCAGGAGGCATTTTGGGCATGGGAACTCCATCAATTCCGATTTGATGCACCATTTATCACGATCCATCGATATTCTCAACTGTCTTTACTTTCCAGTTTACCACCGAGTATCATTCAGATTGTTTCTTGGAGAGGTTGGACTATATGAATGGCGTAGAGGTGTACAATGTGGTGGTTGATAGTGGGGACGGCAATGGGAAAGCCCAAAGAGAGCCAACAGTGGCGTGTGGTCAACGATACGGTGATGGGTGGACGCTCCAGTGCAACGGTCAAGGTCGATGCGGACACAACCTATTTTCAAGGTGTGGTATCCAAAGAGAATAACGGTGGGTTTGCCTCTATTCGCAGTCTGGAAGGGGTTGATATTGGGTTGTATGAAACGGTGAGTTTCGATATTCAGGGGCAAGATGTACCAGCGGAGTTTATTATTTGGATGAACGATGCCAATTTGTACTATGCCCACCCTGTAACGATTGGAGAGGTGAATAGACTGCATTTCTCTGATTTTACCCCGAAGTCCTATGGCAGGGTTGTTTCCGCATCGTCATTGTTGCAAGTGAAAACGGCAAACACCACCTACGGGCTGTTGGTGGGTGGTGGTTACGAGGGAGAGTTTACTTTGGAATTGGGTGCGTTTTCCTGGATAGAACGGACAGAATCGACCGTATTTCCGTCGGATGTTCGGCTAAACCTTCGCCTTGCTCTAGAACGGGCAATTCAACGCGGTGTGCCAGTGTACAATGCTGGTGGTCATGGGGAGTGTGCAGCGATTTACCAGACCACTTTGGAGAACCTGTTGATATTGTCCTCAGACAGTTTATCGGTTTCTGAGCAGGAGATGATTCAAGTCGGTTTAGAACAAGCCAGTACCTTAAACGCCAATGAACAAGCGTGGGCTTATCGTCGGGTGATCGATGCCTTGTTGATGGGGTTCTGATTTGGCACAACCGTGGGTGGTTTTAGCCACCAATCTGGGTCATGATACCTTCAAAAGGGATTTGTTTTTTATCTTCCGTAGCACACTGGTGTCCTTTGACCTTTCCCCAAACGATTTGCTGGATTAGTTGTTGAATGTCTTGGGGGGTATGCTCAGGATTTCGGATGACACTGCGTAGTGTGGGGTGTGGTTCTTTGGCCAAACACGCCCGTAAATCACCGTGAGCAGAGAGTCGCAAGCGGTTGCAACTGGCACAAAAGCGGTTGCTGATTGGAGAGATGAACCCCACACGGACATTGTATTCGGAGGCGATGACGTATTGAGCAGGACCGGTGTTGAAACTTGAATGTTGGACGGGTGTGATGGGTGTTTGTTTGGAGAGTTGTGTCTGTAAGGATTGGGTGTGGGTATTTCGGTGCAGTCGTTTGCCAAAGGGCATATACTCGATGAAACGGGGTTCGATGTTGGCAGGGTGTTCGGAGGCAAATCGAACAAAATCTAAAATCTCATCATCGTTTTTATTGGCGATTACCACCACGTTTAATTTGATTGGAGAATCGACACCAAATCCAGCTTGGTAAGCAGCATCAATCCCCGCTAAGACTTTGGTGAGTTTACCACCCCGCGTTAATTCGGAAAATCGATCAGACTGTAAGGAATCAATCGAAATGTTGACTCTGCGTAAACCGGCTTTGCGTAGTGGAAGAGCCAGTTTGGCAAAGGTGAGGGCATTGGTGGTCATCGAAAGATCTTGTACACCTTCAATCTGCGCCACTCCTTGTACGATCTCTAAGAGGTCTTTGCGTACCGTTGGTTCTCCACCAGTAAAACGAATGTGCTCAATACCCATCTGCACAAAGATCTTGGCGAGGTAAATGACTTCGTCTTTGGTGAGAATTTCAGGACTGGGAATCCATTGTAAGCCTTCGGCGGGCATACAGTACACACAACGAAGATTGCAACGATCGGTCAAAGACAATCGTAAATATCGATGGGTTCGTTGAAATTGATCGATCAAAGAAGACAACTGGATTCAATCCTCAGAGTGTTCATGGATTGTTTTAGCGATGTCAACAAAGGCTTTGCTGCAATCCTCATCAGAAAGGGCTACCGGTGTACCCATGTCTCCACCCAAACGAATGCGCTCATCCAAGGGCAATTGTGCCAACAAAGGAACTTTGTAACGAAGGGAGGTTTCAAAACCACCACCTTGACCAAAGGGGTGGACCAAAGAACCATCGGGAAGTGTCAAAAAGGACATGTTTTCCACGATACCCAAAATCGGAACCTCAAGCTTCTTGAACATTTCCACGCCACGAATGGCATCTTGAACGGCAATCGCTTGCGGTGTGGTGACGATGACTGCACCACTCAAGTCCACGGCTTGAACCATCGTCAGTTGGGCATCACCAGTGCCGGGCGGTAAATCGACGATCAAATAATCTAACTCACCCCAAGCCACAGTTTGGAAGAACTGACGGATGACCCCCATGACCATCGGACCGCGCCAAATGATTGGTTCATCTTTGTCAACCAAGAGTCCCATCGAGATACATTTGACACCATAGGAAACGATCGGGACAATTTTGCGATCGTCGTTGGCGATGGGTGTAGCAGAAACTTTCATCATCATGGGTAGGGAAGGACCATGTACATCGGCATCGATCAGTCCCACCTTGTGTCCTTGTTTGGCCAGTGCCACTGCTAGGTTGACCGAGACGGTGGATTTTCCAACACCACCTTTTCCACTGGCCACTGCGATAATGTGTTTGACCCCTTCTAGTTTTTGTTTTTGGATAGGACCACCGTGAGGTCCCATGCCACCACCACTCATGCCCCGAACAGGTTCGCTGGCTTTCTTGGTGTTTTCCACTGGTTCGGCGGTTTCTTCAACAGTGATCGAACACTCTACGTTTCCTTTCCAGCCGATAGCATTGATCTGTTGGAGCAGGGATTGTTGCATCACTTGCATCTGTGTATCAGTATGGTCAGGATGAAATTGCATGGTGACTTGAAGGGTATCTTCGGTGAGTGTACCTTCGGATAGTACGCCGGCCATCCAGAGTGAACGACCGGTTCTTGGATCGCGAACACGGGTTCCAGCAGGTTCTAAAATGGCTTGGGCTTCAGGTTGAATATTCTCGTGAGTCATAGTATCCTAGTGGTTTCTTGGGTAATGAACGATGATGGAGCATAACCTAAATCAACTGATTTATCGAGAAGACCAGTGCAAAATCAACGAGGCAATCACTGAGTTTGAACGTCCTTCTTCTTTGGCAGACTGTTGTTGGGTGGCCGATTGAACAGATTGCTCTTTCTTTCCATAGACCCGCATACCCTCAAGGGCAAATGCCGCGGCAGAATTCAATTTGTCGGCGAGCATTTCTTGTGCCCACTTGGGAAAAGGATGTTTGGTGGAAAACAAAAGATCCTCGACCAGTGGGGAAAGGATTGTGGTGTCTTGTTTGCGATGTAAAGCGATGATCCCACCGTCTGGTGTAACCAGCAGAACCCGTGACTGTGGTCGAACCAAGTCTGGAAAGCCATAGATGCCGTAGACTTGTCCCATCGGATCTTGACGGGATTGCTTTTGGGTGGTGGATTGGAGTACTTGTTGGATACCGGCGTGGCTCAGTTCTGGGGGAATGGTGAATTGTTCTTTGGTTTCACGAAGGTGCCAATGGTCGAGTTTTTCCTGCCACCCCAGCGTTGTGGATGCTTGAGAACCATGCTGGATTTGGAGAGCGTCAGAATTGAGTGGTGCCAGATTGGACTGTGGTGTTGCCGTGTAGTTTTCTTCTGGTGTTTGGAGTGTGGGTAGGTCTTTGAAAGTGCCCATTTTTTGTTCATAGTCCACAGGAGAGAGGCGTTTGAATTGGTCTAGTAGACGTACCAACCGATACAAAGTGGATTCATCTAAGGGACAGGCAACCAGCAATTGGTGGTTGGCATTGAGACCAACTCGGATTCGAGCAAATGGAAAGGCGCGGGCCAACAAAAATAGTTCGGCTCCCAAGAATCGTTCTACCAGTTGGTTTTCCAATTGTTGTAGGGCACTGGCATCAAAGCCTTCCAATCCACTTCCCATACAAATTAAAACCTTGGCTTCTGTGGGTGACTTTAATGAGTAGCCATTTTCGCTCAACTGTTGGTGCAGGGTTTCTTCGAGTGGATGGGCTGTATCTGCGCTGTTTAAGGTGGCAATGGTGAGCATGGTAAATCCTCTGGTGTAGAAACAATAGGTAAAGGAATGTCAGATGGTGCGTTTATATTTTGCAATTGATCATGAGCAATCCTAACCGAGATAGCCCCCTCTGCAAATCGTTTCATCGATGCTTGATGATGACGATAATGTCGTGCTCGATCTAACCAATCTAAGGGCAGGTGTATGATCAAAGGGTGTATCTGGTCGTCAGGGTCGATGGCGACACTCGGAGAGTGCTCTAGCAAACGTTGCAGGGAACTGGTTTGGAGAAAAGGGGTGTCACAAGGTAGAATCAGGACACTGTGTATCTGTTCTCGAACAGCCTGTTCTAAGGCGACAATTACACCGTTTAAAGGGTGTCTGGTTTGGTTGTGGTCAGTAATAAATCCGACATTGTATGATTGGACTAACGGGCGTTGGGTTTCTTTGCCCACCAAGGAAATTGGATATCCAAGTGGTTTCAACTGATCCAAGAGGTGTTGAAGCATCGTTTTTTCATTGATTGAAACGGTAGTTTTACACTGTCCCATTCGTGAAGAGGCCCCTCCACAGAGAATGTACAGTCCAATCTTTTGGACCGGATGCTTTAGGTTCTCCAAGTGGCTGGCCATTTGGACAATCCGGGTAAGCGTTGGACTTGCAGCTTCGTTCCTTTGGCGAGACGGGTTTGATCTGCTGGAAAGGGAAGGAGTGCACTTGCATCTGCCAAAGAGGACATCCAAGCCGAAGATTGGTTACCGGTTGAAAAGGCAAGGGTTTCCGTGGAGGTTTCTTGGAGCCACACCCGCACAAATTCCAATCGTGACCCCCGTTTGGTAAAGTCTTCGCCAAGGGTAACCCACTGGGTTGGCAATTCAGGGTTGGACATACCCATCTTCTGGAACACAAATGGTTGTACAAACTGGTAGAACCCCATTAAGGCAGACACTGGATTGCCAGGCAAGGCAAATAGAGGGATTTCTTTGGTGGGTGTGTAAATGACTCCAATTGCCACTGGTTTTCCAGGCTTCATGCGGACTTTCCAAAAGTTCATTTCCACACGGTATCCTGGAAGATCATTGAGTGCTTTGTGTACCACATCAAAGTCGCCAACACTGACGCCGCCGGTACTGACAAGCATATCGCACTGCTGAGTTTCAATCGCATGGATAAAGGTTTCGGTGGTGCTTTGGAGGGTGTCTTTGGCGATTCCACAATCGATGGTGTTCATCCCCAAAGATTGAAAAGCCATTTGCAGATTGATGGAATTGGTCGCCCAGATTTGTCCGGTTTCTAAGGTGCCACCTTGCCTCGGGTCTTTGAGTTCATCGCCCGTAGATAAGATTCCGATGTTGGGAACTTTCCACACCGTCACTTCGTGTACACTAGCCGATAACGCCAGTCCAATTGCGGCGGCATCAAGTGTACTGCCTTTACGCAACAGCAACGCACCCGACTTTGCTTCTTCGCCTTTTTGTCGAATATTGTTCCACAACTTTGGACATTGATGAATTGCAATACCATCCTTCGTGAGAGCGACATTTTCCTGCATGATGACCAGATTACCGTTCTGTGGAACCGGAGCACCGGTAAAGATGCGCATACAGGTATGTGGAGCAATGGTATGTACACGGGTGTCTCCTGCTTGAATAGTTCCACTCAACGGTAAACAGACAGGCGTTTCAGGAGTGGCATTTAGGATGTCTTCTTGACGAAAGACGTATCCATCCATCGCCGAGTTGCTCCATGCCGGCAGGTCTTGTTTGGCGTACAGATCAAGGGCTAGTGTGCGTCCATTTGCTTGCCAGAGGGGCAATCGTTCAGTCTGCAAGGGTAACGGTAAGTGCGTGATTCGTTCTTTGGCCTCAGCAAAAGAGAGCATTGAGACTCCAGATTATTGTTGGATTTTGAGTTTTTGCCCGACGTAAATCTTGGTGGATTTCATATTGTTCCACTTTTTGATATCACTGACACTGACCCCATATTTTTTGGCAATTTTGGTCAAGTTGTCTCCGGAACGGACGGTGTAGGTTGTCCAAGACGGTTGGTTGGTGTAAATCTTCAACTTTTGTCCAGCATAAATCTTGTTGGCGTTGCTGATTTTGTTCCATCGTTTGATATCGCTGACACTGACCCCATATTTTTTGGCAATCAGGTTCAGGTTTTCCCCTTTGCCAATGGTGTGGGTGATTGTTTTGGTTGTTTTTTTAGAAGAGGTGGAACTTTTGCGGGAACTAGAGCCACCTTTGGCACTGACCAAGGCTTTGGCTTCTCCGGAGGATGGAATTAACAGTACCTGTCCAACGTGAATGCGGTTGGCGTTTCGGATGTTGTTTTTGGTTTGAATGCTTTGAACAGAGACCCCATACTTGGCGGCGATACGGCCCAGTGATTCTCCTTTTTTGATCACGTGGCGTTGGTAACTGATGCGCTCAGATTTGGGTACTTTGGCCAAAGACGCTAGGAATTCAGTGGACTTCGGTACGTTGACGTCCTGTTTTTTCGGTGTGGTGGGCAAGGCGTGTTGGAGTAAGTGGGGGTTGTAGGCTTTGAATTCACTGACTGAGATACCGGCACACTTGGCAAGAACGTCAATACCCACATTGCCTTCAATGGAAACCGTGTCGTATTCGAGCGGTTGTTGGTACTTGATGTCGGTAAAGCCATACCGTTCGCGGTATTTTCCGATGATTGCCGCAGCGATGATTTTGGGGACGTAATTGTCTGTTTCGGAAGGGAAAGCGTTGTGGGCTTCCAATTCCCAAAAATCACGGGTGCCGTACTTGGTGATACCCTTTGAAACTCGTCCAGGACCGCCGTTGTAGCCTGCCCAGACCAAATACCAATGGTCAAAGTTGTTGTAGAGCCTGCTCATAAACTTGATTGCGGCATCGGTACTCTTTTCAGGGTCGCGTCGCTCATCGATCCACCAATCCACACGGAGCCCCATTTCTCGACCGGTGGTGGGGATAAATTGCCAAAGCCCTGCCGCGGCAGCAGAGGAGTAAGCAGCCGTGGAAAAACCACTTTCAATCATCGAGAGGTAAATCAGATCTTCTGGAAGGCCTGCCTTTCGTAACTTTTGTTGCATCATCGGGGTGAATTTGGTGCTTCTAGAGAGCCACTTGGCATAGTATTTACGTCCAGGCCCCAACAAGTAATTCATCCAGCGTTTGACATCGTCATTGACCACGATTGGAATATCGAAGTCTTTGGGGTCAATCATATCAATGAACAAGGGGTCGTGTTCCAATGTCTTTACGGGATCAGTATAAAAGGCACGGTCGACACTGGAAATACTTTGGTCTATCAGCATTTGGGGGAGTGCGACTGTCTTTTGAAGGCCTTCCACTTGGATGTGTTGTTCGCTAAGTTTTAAACTTTCGCTCTCAATAAAATCCCATAGTGTTCCACTTTCGGGGTTTGGTGGGGTCTCGGCCATTGCTTGTTGAAGCAGTATGAGGATGCATCCAATGTTCACGTTTCACCTTGCCAATTGTACTTGTTTCTCTTTAACCCAAGAACGATATTGTTTCATCCTCAAGGACAATTCCCCATTTACAAATTGTGATCCGCTGTTACCAACGCGCAAAATGATCTTCGACAACGCCCGGAACATCTTTGACCTGATAGGTTTCACCGGTAGCGGTTGATATCGTACCATTGAAAACACCACAAGGTTGTTCAAATTGACTGGAGAGAACATAGAAATTAATGTTTTGGCGACGACAGTGCAGTGGGGTGAAGGTCAAGTGGACTGTTCCCAGATCGGTGGCAGATTCTTCTGATGTGATGGTCCAAGGTGCCTCGGCGTTACTGTACTGAAATTCAACCGGACCAACTCGATACAAGGTTCCATCTACCCAAAAAGCATTTTCAGCATCCGTTGGGTTGGCCAAATTGAGTCCAAGGAGGTGGTTGTTCGATTGACCAGCAAAAGACGCCCAGTTCCATTGGGTTTCACGAGCGTGGTATCCAATGGTTGTATCGATCACTGCAAAGGTCTTGCAATCTTCAAGGTTCCAATGGGTATTTCCCAAGCGTACTTTGCCCACAGCCCGCAAACCTGCAGTTTTATGG
>CAKZLX010000427.1 GCA_937127265.1 uncultured Pseudomonadota bacterium | reverse complement strand
ATGAAGCATCCATGGAGAGTGTGCCGCCGGCTTGCTGGTTTAAATTTGCCCCAGCATCGATACTGGTATCCGCTCCTGATTTGACCGACACATTGTTTGACGCTTCCAAAGTGAAGTCTGTACACTTTACAGAAATGGTTTCTTTGGCTTCAATGATGATGTCCTTGCCTGAATACACGGACAGCACCTTATTTGCAGAGTCCCACACCACTTGGATTTCTTCGTTGTGTAAAATCAATTCGATTCGCTCGGCACCTTCAGTATCATCAAAAGTCAATCGGTGTCCCGAACGCGACTGGAAGACCCGAAGATTGTTTTCTTCATCTTCGTTGGCATAGGGTGGTGTATCAACACCGTTGTACAACGACCCCACCACAATCGCATTGTTAATGTCACCACGTACAAAGGAAACCAATACCTCATCGTCAATCTCAGGAATGGTCATCCATCCACGTTCTTGCCCTGCCATCGGCATCGCCAAACGAGCCCATGTAGATTCCGGCGCTTCTGGCAATAAGGGGAATTTGACCTTTACACGACCCAACTGATCGGGATCCACATTATCAACAACGATAGCCTCGACCACTCCATTCATTAGGCCTGAGACTGGTTTTCCAAACATATCGGTGACTTTTGCCATCTTCGCTCCACAAACTTGTGTTGTACCCTCTTTACATGAAGAAGGAATGTACTGTCAATCTTAACACAACCAAAGCGGTTTGGCTGAGAAGAGATTAATTCTTACTTGGATTGAAAGCCTTGTAAAATCTGGTCTAGTTGTGCTTCAAGAACCTTCTGGAACTCGACCACTTCAACGGTTTTGGGTTTACTTTTGACCACGGTGTCTTGAATGTGCACCGCATCCAAATCCACCACTTCTCCGAGTAAGGGAATCGAAACTTTCAAGGTCGCTCTGCTGTGCTGGTTATTGTCATGACTTGTAGTCCCATCCATAGTACAACTGGACTGGGCGCCTTCTGTTGAGTCTGCGGCAACAATGGTGCCCAAATAGATCAAGGAACGTCCGGGAAATCGTACGCGTACTTTATCTCCAATTTGAAAACGATCGTCTAGACTCGGCTGGCTCAATTGTAAACTCATCGCCAAAAACAAACCGGCAATTTCGACCATTTGGGTCGCTACATCCACATGACCCGCTGGCAAAGACAGTGTTTTGAGTAGGGCTTCCATCACCTCACTCAAAAGACCTTCACGGGCTGAAATGGACTGCAACGCATCCACTTCATCGGAAGTGAGAAACCCAAACTCTTGTCCTTGACGGGACTGTTCTCGTTGCTTGGCTTTGACCGTTTCCAAGGCTTTTAATAACAGAACCATTTCCTGCGTGGGCATCTGAACTCTCCTTTTTCTTTTCGTATCCCTTCAATATCACTTTGTCATGGTGATTGTTGAACCCCAGTAGATTAACGCGTTAAAGGTCTGTATAGAGAGGTGTAAATGGGACATGATGTAAAACCAGTGGTCGAGTACATTCGGACACTACAACAACAATTCATTGAGCGCTTATTGACGGTTGATTCAGCCCTTGTTTTTCAAGGTGAGATGCAAGAAAGTGCCCGTGGAGTATCCAAACCTCGGGTGGCCGAGGGAGGTGATCACTTTGATAAAGTGGCGGTACAATTCACTCATTCGATTGGACAACGACTTCCTCCGGCTGCTACTGAACGCAAACCAGAATTGGCCAACACGCCCTTTCAGGCCGTTGCGATATCTTGGATTTTCCACCCAAAAAATCCTTATGTTCCCACTACACATGGAAACCTTCGTTTCTTTATTGCCGGTGAGCAAGGACGTGAGCAATGGTGGTTTGGGGGTGGTTTTGATCTCACCCCTTACTATGGCTTTGAATCCGACGCGATTCATTGGCACACCCAAGCCAAAAAAGCCTGCGATCCCTTTGGAGCGAACCTATATCCCCAATTTAAAAAACAATGTGATGACTATTTTTATTTACCTCATCGTCAAGAAACCCGCGGAGTTGGTGGACTGTTTTTTGAAGATTGGAACACTGGTGACTTCGATACCGATTTCGCGATGGTACGCAGTGTAGGCGATCACTTTATCCCTGCATTTTTCCCCATTTTTGAGAAACGTCACACCATGCCATTTGGCGAACGAGAACAACACCATCAAGAAATTCGACGTGGGCGCTATGTGGAGTTCAACCTGATCCACGACCGAGGCACCCACTTTGGCCTAAAGACCAAGGGGCGCATCGAGTCCATCTTGATGAGCCTACCCCCGAGGGTTCGCTGGGACTACGCCCCCGAGGTCGCCCCCGGGAGCGACGAGGCCAAGCTCATCGAGGTGCTGCGCGCCCCCCGAGAGTGGG
>CAKZLX010000426.1 GCA_937127265.1 uncultured Pseudomonadota bacterium | reverse complement strand
GTGTTCTTTCCATTGCCTGAAGGGTTGCTAGCGGATGGCGTCAAAGGAATTTCAGTCGTGGTGCAGAACGATAAAGAAGTGCAGCAAACGCTTTTGGATGCGGTCGTGGAATCCTGCGCGGATATGGCGATGGATGATACGGTTTATCCACAGGTTCGAACGCGTTGGTCCTTGGCCTTGATGGCACTCTCTTTGATTTATGATGCCCAAAATAACCCCGTTACCCGTGACATCGCCGAACACAATCGTCGTGCGATTCAAATGGGAGCTGTAGGGTCTCAAATCCCATTTGTACGGGTGTGGACAATGCAACAATTGGTGAATTCAGTGACGATTGCCCAGATGATGGCTCGTCCAGACGACCAATCGTAAGGTTTGTCTTTGTTAATAGGTGATAAAGCGATTGCCACTAAACAGATACATCGCATACAGGGCATGCGCCGAGTCTCCAATGATGTCATGATAGAGTTGTTGGTCATTGGCTTTGATGTTGTAAAGGCTTTGAAATACACCTTCTTGTTGCAATGCTCGAATTGTTAGGACGATCTGGTCCATGGCACCTTGCATCAGACGAATTTGGAGATCATTAGGCGTATAGAGTCCCAATAACGAAAACTTTTGGGCATTTTCCAAGAAGTGCCCCACAAATTTTAGGCGTTGAACCAACAGACGAATCTTTTGGTCTGGTTGGGCTTTCATGATGTCATCATAAATCTGCAACTCTTTGGGGAATCGATAAAACAACAAGTCAATTTGGGTGTTGAGTTCCTTTTGGGTTTGCTCATTTCCAAACCCGCGGGCTGTTGAATAGGCGGCCGCTTGTAAAAGATGGGCTCCACCACAGGTATATTGGAAGATTCCTTTGCCATCTTTTTGGAAAGATGCACCAGCTGCCATGGCTCTTTTGAGTCCTTTGCTTTCTTGATCCAATACCGCGAATAAAAACTGGGTGAAAAAATCGGCACTGCCCATCATTCCACTAGATGAGATCCAAGTTTGTTGTGGTGGTACCAATGCGGTAATCGCTTGGACTGACCAAGGCATATCGTTGGGAGAGACATAGGAAGAATCATTGGTTTGTGGATTCAAATAGGCACGTAAAATAGAGGCTTTGTAATAGTCACCAACCGTAAACTCACTACCTTTGACCACGATTTTGCGATCGGGTTGGACCCCAGCTTCAATTAAGACCTTCATCATCAGGTCTTTGTGGGGTTCAACGAGTATGGTCTTTTGTGGTGTGGTCTTATTGCGTGGAAAACTTGGATAGGGGGTGCCTTTGATATTGTCAATCTCAGCGTATTCGAAAATGGCATCGACCAATGGTTTACCGGTCACGGTCTTTTCAGTGGCTCCCAATGCCATGAGTGCATGTCCCATCGCCCATGGGTCGTCACCTTGCAAGGCATATTGCTCCAACATGTTCTTGACCACTTTGATCATGTCTTGTTGAGGTTGGGTTAATGGACTGATGAAAATATTACGGTTTCGTTTGGTGGGTAAACTGATCTTGAAATTAGCAATGTTGTCTGCGTGCAACTGTCGTGGTTTTACATCTGGACGAGAGGTGATTTGATGGACAGGATCGGTTGTTGAGATCACTTTTGCAGGTTGTTCGGCTTCGGGAGGTGAGGTTTCCATCTCCGCATCTTCTCCACAACCAAGCAATAAACTGAGTATGAGTGTGTTGAACATCATGGCATCCTACTGGTTCTTTTGCGCATCTTCTAGGTCAATTTTGCGTTGTCGAATGTCAACGACCTCAATTTGATCGTCCGAGGTGATATACAATATATCTTCGATGACCGCGATACGAGGGTAACGGATGGCTCTGTCGATTGCTTGGATAGAAAATTCTACCTTGCCGGGGCGTTTGAATTTGAAAGCCGTTCCACGATCGGTCAAAATCCAGAGTTTGTTGTTTTCATCCAAAGTCATGTCTAACGATTCAAAACCATCTCCAAGTACTTTGGCATCCATGATGACCCGATCACGAAATCCGTCAAAGGTATAGGCGACAATCTTGTCTCCAAAAGCCATTAAAATCTTGTCGTTGGGTAGGACTTCTACGGCATTGGGAGTACCATCTTCAATCTCCCATCGGTGCAATTCTTCAGCATCGCGATTGAAACAAACACCTTCATCTTGCAAAATGGTGCAAATTAAATCTCGTTTGGGCAAATATCCAATGTAGGCTGTGCCTCCGAGTCCTCCTTCGGGAGCATAACTGGGTGTGGCGGTCCAAGAGATCAGTACCCGTCCTTCTGCATCAAACAATTGTACCCGTCCATTGGCGTCTAAGGTGGCAAATCCATCTACTTCTTTTTCTGGAATAAGGGTCACATCAACAGGGTTGGTAAACTGTCCTGCTTTACGGCCAGGTTCTGCCCCAGAGGCATAGTAGGCTCGATTGCGCGAATACCACGCATTGGTGACGGCTGGTTTTGCGCCACCCCATTGACGGATGGAATGACCGTCATCGTTGTAGAGTTGGATGCGATTGTTTCCGATGTCAGCCACGTAAATCTCACCAAAACGATTGACTTCAAGAGGGAGGGGTTCACCAAAACTTTGCAATTCACCAACAGACCAACCTGCTTCGCCCCAAAAGGCAACGTTGCGATTGGGACCACCAATCAAGTCACCATAGGCCAACAAATACTCGGCATCGGCTTGAATTAAACGTTGTTCTTTTCCGAAACTACGCAATGCGGCGAGTTCTAAATAGGGTACGCCATTGGGATCTTTTAATTTTCTGAGGGCCTTCTGCGCCACAGGATCAGAGGGAAGAGATTGAATCCGAAAACCATCGGGGACATAGGCTTTCACTTTTTGTTGATAGAGAGGAGAACCATCGGCAGCGGCCTGTCCAATCTTGTCAAATGATTCTTTATCTCCAAAATCGGCAGTTTTACAGTTGTTATAAGCCACATTCAACTCTTCAACGAATTGCTCTGTTCGTCTAGTACCATCTTTTGAGGCAATCCACTGTTCCATTCTTTTGCCCTCTTCTTTGTCGGGAAAGTTAATGGCAATTTCGGCGATCGCCATATCGGAATAGACCATTCCTTCAAAGACTTCGTCGACCACAATTTCCACTTTGCGCCCTGTGGTATTGACATCAATATCAAATCGACGCATGTTGTCAGTTAATCGTACAGGCTCTCCGGTTTCTTTTCCATCGACCAGTACCCGAACCAATTTAGGGCGTGCATACTGTTTGAAGGAACGAGAACCATTGCTTAAATTGCCAGGCCAAATCGACAGGGTTTTGATCTCCATGGTTTTGTGCAGCGACAAGGTAAAGGTTTCATTGGCACCATGCCCCGAAGCATCTTCCATCCAAGAAGTTTGCAGTTGACCATCGACAGCAAATGAGGTCGGTGCGTCTTTTTTGGTACTGGTAGCAGAGGTGCCAGCCAATGCTGATGCCATTAAAATATGAGCGATCATAAAAACTCCATCGAAGATAAGGTATTCATAGAAACAACGGACTCCAATCGTTTACTATTCCACCTGTATCTCTTTGCAGGTTGTTTCTCAACTTTCCAACATTCTCATGACAAATCAATACAAGCCTTTTGAAGTGTAGTGACTTGGCGATCAAACATGGCAAGAATCTTTGGTGATTCAATCGTAAACAGAGGTGTTTAGTTGTGATTACGCATCATCTTCATTTCTCATGTGATCTAATGCGTTAAGGAATTTCTTCACTTTCAAAACACAAAGTCCAGTTGTGATTTGTGGGGCGTGGATTTGAACCTTTCGCTCCAACGTCAGGTGTTTGTGTTGAAGATGCTTTTACCGCTCGGTACCTTGGAAAGGGTAGGTTGTCTCGCAACTGTGGGAATTCGGCCCAGGGATTGTCAAAACTGACGCTCTGAAAACAGGGTACACCTGTTGGGAGGTTTGGATTGTGTTCCAACTGCATGACACCGGAAACAAAAGTGCGGAAGGGATCTTGTAACCACCCACCAAAATGCCTAGTGTCTAAGGCCGTTTGATTATCTTGACTCGACTCTGTTTTGGATACACCGTACAGTAGAAATTTCCAAGCGCGATGAGATAGTTGCAAACTTTGGTTGCTAACTACGGACAGTAACGTCGGAATATCAGTAGATTTTTGTGCTCGCAACTGTTCTGTGGCATCGCTGAGTAATTGGTGAAGGTGATGGTGCATCTGTCGTCCGATTACCGGTGGCAGTAAACAGGTGATTGTTGCATCTTGCGCATCCGATTTGGTACCGACAACCCTAAAATCAATGTGGGTGACATCATCTTTATAAAAACCTGTGCCCCGTTTTGTTTTTTGTCGTTTATTTGTATGCGTTGAATCTTTGTGTGTGTATCGGATGAGCCATTTTTTGGTGACTTGAACGATATCTTCAATGCTAGAATGCCGGGACAGTGGTGTTCGTAGGGTCATCGCTAGTTGGTAGGGCGTATCAAGTTGGTTGATGGCGTGGGTGAGTTCTTGCTGTAATCTCTTTTCCAATTCCAAGTCGCGATCCAGTAATAGAGAAATGACCCAAAGATTGAGTGGTCCTTGTTTGGGATGTCGCAATCGGATGCAACCGTCCTGTATACCCTCGACTTTCCAACCCTGTGTAGCCAAATTGGCAATGGAAACCAGTTCGCCAATTGCTTGAAACAGTTTTCGGTTGTTGAAACTATGGATACTGGTAATCCACTGATCTCGAATGGCCGAAGGACTCGCATCCAGCAGGCAATCGACAAGTGATAAAAGCCCCGCGAAGTCATTGTTGGCATTATCAGTGAATTGCAAGTGTTGAATGGCAGTGCAGAGTTGTTTGAGGAAACTCGAATGACCAGTGGACATTTCATGCACCATATTTTGAATGGGAGTGGCAATGAAACTGGGTTTGTCGATATGTAAAGGATGCCCTGTCATGTAACTATTATAACAATTTCTCACTATTTTGTCAAGTGTAGACTGTTCTAAGTGTACCTTCTTCAAGTATTATGGTCAATTTTCATCCATCTAAGGAGAGGGTGGCGTTAAGGTGTTGGCAATTGTGAAACGCAATGGTTGACCACCTTGACCAATTTCTAAAACATTGAGTGGACACACTTCGATGCAGATTCCACACTGAATACAAGCAGAATTTTGGTTATTGAGAGAGTGTTCCCCTAAGGCATATTCATGGACGGGAATACCCATTTGGCATTGTCGTGTACATTCGTAGCATCCGATACAAGTGTCCTTTGATTCAATCGAGAGTCGTGTGGTATATTTGGCGATGGTTTCCATGTAAGCCCGAAGTGGACAAGCAAATCGACACCATACACGATTACCAAGGTAGGGATATAAGGCTACACCAAGTACACTGGCTAACCAAAAATCTACCATCAATGAGTACCAATGTTCAGCAAAGACTTTGGCTTGACTGAAAATGCCAATTGATAAGAGTTTCCAAGCATCGATGAGTATCATCAGGGTGATCACGGTCGCTAGAATCCAAACCCCTCGTCCGATGAACTCCAGTTTTTTCGCCATAGCGCCTTTCGGTGCAAATGATCGAAACATATCCCCCACAGTTTCAGCCAGACCACCACAACCACACATGTACGAACAAAAGCGTTGGCCTTGATATTTGACATAAAGTGGAATCAAGAGAAAACTGACACCCATTCCTAGACCTGTCCAAATCAGGGCAATTGAACTGGATTGAGGGTGCGTCATCATTTGGGGAGCATCGACAATTGAATAGAGAGACAGTGGCCAGGGAATGACCAAACTGTAAATTTTCCAAGGTCGATCGCCTCCAAAAAATTCAAGCATCGAACCGGTTGAGATCACCCAAGGGGCAAGGATTTCAGGAATGCCAAATAAAAAGAGCACTTGGAAGATCATCAGCGACAAGTAGCGTTTTCGTTGCGTCGTCGATTGGTATTTACTCA
>CAKZLX010000425.1 GCA_937127265.1 uncultured Pseudomonadota bacterium | reverse complement strand
AGAAGGTGAATTATCCAAGTATAAAAATTTGTACCGAGAGCTAGATAACCGTGGGTTGCTCCAGCACACAGTAGCTCGGGAAGCGTTAGAACGTGGCAAGACAAAGGGTAAAGACTTTGATGGCGTTTTCTACAAAATTACCAATGATATGTTGCAAAGCATCTCGATTGCCCAATATTTTCAACGACTCGGAAATGAAGATATAGAGCGTAATACCCTTGTCATCAGCCCGTACGCTTTGTCGATCAACACATTCTTGAACGACGCCCAATAAGTAGAGCTCTTCCAATGGTAGGGGACTATCATTGGCCTCAATCTTAGAGAGTGTTAGCAAATCTTCAAATAAATTATGCAGTCGTAAGGCATTGCGATGAATTGCCTCCACCATCATTTGATGATCGGCAGATAGGCTCTCTTTGTCGTCCAATAACATCTGTGCAAAGCCAGCAATCGAAGTTGTTGGTGTTCGTAACTCATGAGAAACATTCGCCACAAACTCTCGCTGGGTACGTTCAAGCCTTTTGGCTTGGGTGACATCTTCTAGAATCAGCAGTCGCCCTTGAAACGTTTCATTGGAATCCATGCTTGATAACGGAGTGGAATGCGCTTTTAGTACACTATTACCATAGTCAAATTCAGATGACAGTGCCTGACCTTCTTCCTCTTCAATTGAAGGAACCAAAGCATGAAGTTGCGGAACAGGTATCGCCACCTCAAACGCTTCAAACAAAGGGTTACCAATTGAAGTGACCAGCCTTCTGGCAACTGGGTTAAAGATTTGCAACTGACGTTCGGCGTCCACAACAACAATGCCAAACGGAGAGCCATTGACCAACTGCTGTAAGAGCCCCTGCATCAAAGAATCCTTAGTCTACGATATACATCAAGATTCTTCACCTTGCGAAAACCGGTACCCTGCGCCACGCACGGTCTGAATAAATGGGGCTAAGTGTTTCATTTTCTGTCGCAGTCGTTTAATGTGCGTATCTACAGTTCGGGTATTGAGATTGGGTGGGAGTTCCCAGACCTTTTCCAACAATTCACCCCGAGAACACAATTGATCTTGTTTACGCAACAGATGGGTTAGCAATTTGTATTCGGTGATCGTCATCTTGATTTCTTCATCCTCGATCCAAACGCGGTGTTGATTGGCATCCAATCGTAAACCAGAGAGTGCAAAGATATCCTTGTCCATTTCTGTATCATCCTTTCGGAAACGCTTCATACGACGGGCGGCTGACTCCACCCGCAACACCAGTTCATCGGGTTGAAATGGTTTGACCATATAATCATCAGCCCCTGTCTTTAAACCTGTGATCTTATCCTCATCATCTCCCAAGGCCGTCACCATGATCACATAGACATCTTCAGTTTCAGGATTGGCACGCAAGTGGGTGCAGACCTCCAAACCATTCATGCCTGGAAGCATCAAATCCAATGTCATCACTAACGGTTGCAAGGTCTTGGCACGCTCCAACCCCTCTTCTCCACTTTCCACCGCAACCACATCAAAACCATTCCGTTTCAAGGTCATTGAGATTAACGTACGAATGTCAAAATCATCTTCAACAACCAAAATGGTTCCTTTGTGCCCTTCTGTCTCTTGTTGACTCATTGTCTTATCCTTGTTTTATGATGGCTGTAATATAAATGTGAATTCTATTGAACGTCTGCTGAATTGATAACCACTTTATAATTGTATTTGTAACCGCTCTGTGTTTTTTCCGAATTCAACCGACCAATACTCGAGCTATTTCAAGAGGTTTCATCCTCTGAATCTTCCCATTCAATAGCTGTATGCTGAGTGTGCTGAATCAAATCAGCATCAGATTGCCAAAGCCCCTGCATAAAGTCAGAATAGGATACTTCATCGGTTACCGAATCCCCTTGTAATTTCGCACTCCCATCCTTAGACAAGACCTCAGTGAGGGTATGGGTAACATCCATATTCATTTGTTGACCCCGAAACTGTATGGCTCGTAAGGCTTGATCTTCAAGGTTGCGTAATCGTCGAGCAGCAAAGCCAAATTGTTGTGCCAGTTTACTGATACGTCGAGCCTGATCGATTGGATAGCGACCAGACAAAACAGCAACAGTAATGGCTGCCTTCAAGACCGTTTCGGAATGTTTCCACAACGACTCGATATCTGCCTGTTCAAACTGTCCATCCACTGGTTCAAACAAATGTTGGATATATTGCTTTTCCATTGTCCCGAGTCGACCCTCTTTATCAGCGATGCCAATTAACAATTGTCGAAAGCAATTTTGCTGGGGTATCGTCAGTTTAGCCTCTTCAATTTCTTGCTTTAACATTGTCTACGCCATCCTCGTCAATGAAACAATCACTACTGCCATAATCAATTTAACAGATTCTCTGCCAATGCCACTGTTCATTTTTGTGGTATATCTGTCAATTTATAGATGTGACCCGATCATTTTTTCGCAATAGAACTATTTGAAATATAGAATCCATATCATAAATCGGCTATATTTTTCACATTACATTGTTACGCATTTCACCACACTTGGAGTATTCCATGAAATTGCACCATTTATCATTGTGCTCATTGCTGTTCACCTCTCCGCTTTTAGGTCTTATATTGCCAACATCTGTCGCAATCGCGCAAGAAAACGTTGTGTTTCCTACTGGTGTAGAAGAATTGGTACCAGGGGAGCCTTCTGTCGCTGATGGAAGTACCCAAGCCACATATTATTTTGTGCTCTTAAATAAAGATGGTAGCCCTATGGAAGGCGTGACGGGCAAAACAAGCTTGAGTGGTGCAAAAGGCATACTCAAGTCAGAAGGGAACGGGCTCTATTCGACGACCCTCATCCCTGAGACTATTAATCAAGCCACCAATGACTTCATTCAGATCAACGCCAAAACACCGGAGCGCAAAAGCATCCGCAAGAGTTTTCAAGTCCGCCTGTTACCGGCACCAAGTGGAACGTTGTCTATTCGAACGTCTCCTGAAGAGATTACCCTAGGCCAAGATGACTTTGTCACCTTAAATATCCAAGCTCCAAAAGACCTCTCGGCAGATGACCTGAATCTGTCTGTGTCTACTGGCTCGGTGGACAACTTAATTGCACTAGGTAATGGTCAATTCTCTGCGCGATTTACGCCATCCACCAAAAAAACCTATCCACATGTGGCAGTCTTTACCCTCAGCAGTCAACACAATCCTGACCTGTACACCCATTTTGTCTTGAAACAAAAAGGCAAAGCAAACTTTGCCGTGAATACCAATCCCAACAGCAATGTCATCATTCGAATTAACGATCGCGATTTCGGTCCGATTCAAACCGATGCCAGTGGTAAAGCCTCGGTTCCAATTGTGGCTCCACCAGGACAACAAGATGCCACACTGATCGTCATCAGCAACGAACAACGCAAAGAAGAATTGCTCGATCTACGAATCCCCAAAAATGTACCCCGTGCCAATCTGGTTCCGCCAATGCGAGAAATTCCCGGTGATGGCGAAACCATCCAAACACTCTATGCATTTGTGGCCACTGCCGAGGGAGTACCTGATACCGCGGCCCAAGTAACCTGCCGCGCAAAATTTGGACAATGTGAAAATGTAACCGCCATTGGAGAAGGCTATTACAGCATCCGATACATTCCACCAGTATCCAATCTAAAAGCGACTGAAGAAATCCAATTAATTGTCTCTGACCCCGCAGGCGATATTGTCGATACGGAATCGTTCACTATCCTACCTGTTCTACCTGGCAAAGTCGATCTCAAAACAGTAGAAACCGTCCTCCCAAAAGAATTGGTCGATTTTGGGCTCACCATTCAAGTCAAAGACAACCTTGGCAAAGGCTTGGAAGATCGTGGTTTAATCGTCCAATCAGTGGGTGCTAAACAAACCAAAGCCCCCGTGTCATTAGGGAGTGGTGACTATACAGTCAAACTTCGTCCCACAAGTCAAAGTCCAATCGAAGTAACCACAATGGTCAAAGGGTCTTCCTCTACCAACCCTCCTTTTGGCATCGCAATGCGCTCTAATTACGATCGTTTACCAAACGATGGCGTCTCTACTTCTTTACTCACTTTTGCAATTTACGATCGTTTTGGACAACCGGTGGCCAATCAAGACATTACGCTTAAACTAGAAGGCACTGGAACACTGGACAGCAATGTAAAAACCAGTGCCTCTGGATTTGCCACTACAACCTACACTGCGGGAACAGACAGTGGACTGATAAAAATCACCGCTACCTCTGGAGAATTGAGTAGTCAATTTGTACTCTTTGTCGCCCCCAAAGAAGCCTTATCCAATTTACCAACATTAACCCGTTCTCAAAATCAGATTCACCAGCGCTTGCAAAGTCGTTTGTTCGGTTCCATTAACCACATCCGATTTGAACGAGAAGGTATGGAAGGCGTTGCCTTGACAGGCGAAGTAGATAAGGTCGGAATGGCTAGCCAAATGACACTAGCCTCCAGCCTTCAGACCGTAGCCCCAAGTGAAAAGGTCATCATCACCATTCAATTGACCGATGAACAAAATCGCGGCGTTGCTGGTGAAGAATTGAATGTCATGGCATCAAGTGGCTCTATCGGCAGATTAGACGACTTAGGAAATGGCCAATACGAATTTTCAATTATCGCTCCAAACGACGGCGATAATATTACGGTTGTTGTATCCAGTGTTGACCAAACACTGCGTCAAGAACTATCCGTATCCATCAGTGCACCAATCCCACAGGTGACCGAACCAACCATTGTAAGCGAGCTCACGGAGAATACAGAAGGCGTAAAAGAAACGAAAAAGCCAAAAGAATCAAAGCCCAAAAAAGAACCCAAATCAAAAAAGGAAAAGGTGCCCAAAGCACCACGATCGGCAACGCCAAGCGACAGTCCTACTTTGCGAACATCGATTGGGTATGTTGGCGGCACTTTCAATTACCAGCAAGTCCCCACTTCTACAACGGGATTGCTGTACGAAAAAGCCATCACCTTTAATCGTCAAACGGAAGGTTCTTCTCCTGCCTACACCGCGGGGGTCGATCTCCGAGCTTTCGGTACCGTGCCAACCATTTCAAATCTTGGATATGATCTACACGTCCAATCCGACTATTATGCCATTGCGCTCTCCCAGTTTCCTGAACCAGTTGGCGATTGGATGACTTCCGTAGATGCAATGATTGTCGGTCAGTACCCTCTTAACACCGGTAGTATTCGGGTCACACCGCAAATCAGAGCGGGACTCCTCCGAGACGACTTGATTGTATTTCGCCAAGATATTCAAGACAATGGCAATATCGAACTAGCCTATGAACCACTGTTTGTGACCGCACTCAATCTCGGATTGGGTACGGATATCGAAACTGGCTTCGGATTGTTTGCCCATCTCACCTACGATGTTGGGGTTCGTGGTTCAATTTATCGTCAAAAGTTGGATTCACAAGTTGGATACCAAGTAACCGATTCTCTCTATGGTTTTGTTGGTGGTCGCTCAACCATTCGCAATGTGGACATCGAAGTCACCAGTGGTAAAGCAGGAGAGATCCACGATGGTAACTATTCGTTTGTAGCCGGTGTGGGTGGCTCATTTCAATAATACTTTTTGGAGAGACTCAACTTCCTTCTGGTTTATAGGTTCGTCCCTTCCAAGTAACCGTACCGTTCAAAGAACGAATCGCTGAGTTGATCAACAAAAATAGCACCAATACGTTTGCCGGAGCATGGGTCAATCCATACAGAAGATTCATGCCCCGCCGATGATCCATTAAACCACGGGTCAATTGAACCATCACCATGATGGCAGTCCCCCAAATCATGAATTCAGGTTCAATGATCTGAATCTGCAGCAGTCGCAAAGCACCCAGCACAAATAACAGATGCCCCAAAATGCTAAAGGCAAACGTAAACAACAACGCCAATACCAAGTTGGGTATCGAATATCGAAGTCCCGCAAAGAGATTTTTGGTCCATCCCTCCCAAATTTCAGCAAAAGAAATATACATCCGACATTGAAACAAACTATCTAAATACAGACAGTGATACTGCTTGTCATGTTGAACCAAGGCTCTGGCAATACCCACATCATCCAAAATATTGTTTTGAACCGCTGCATGACGACCAATCTCATCATAGGCATCTCGAGAAATCAAAATGAACTGACCGTTGGCGAGATTTTTATCCGGTTGTTGTGGATCATTTACCGCCGACAAGGAGTTGCCAGCCAAAATCAATCCACCGACCACCGGTTGCATCACCTTCTCCCAAAACGACTCCATTTGCAAAGTGCCCAATCCAGTAACCATGTCCAATTTATTGTTCCGAGCGTACGCCACGGTACGAGATACGGCTTCCGGCTCCAAAACAACATCAGCATCAACAAACAACAACCAACGACCAGTGGCATAACGTTGTGCCCGTTGAAGCGCCCACGGTTTTCCAAACCACCCTTCTGGTACACCAGTTGAATCGACTTCGGGCAATTTGAGTCTTTTATATTCTGATGCCAGTGCGGTTAAAATATCTCCCGTACGATCAGTGGAGCCATCGTTGAGCACAATCACTTCTAGCATCTGGTGATCTTGTGCCAAAGCCGAGCGAACACAAGCCTCAATACTTCGCTCTTCGTTCCGGGCTGGAATCACAATGCTGACTGGAAGTCCAGAGGGAGCCTTTTCATAATCCGCATCCAAAACCCAACGTCGTTTGAGATGCGCGCGGATACCTTTCACAAAGGCAACAAACCACCCTAAAAAAATCAATGATAGCGCCACACGTGCAACCCACAACATCTTCGCCTCCAAAACTATCAGAATCTACCCTAACACTTTTTGTTTTATGTTTCATCGTACCCTCAACGAGCACAGACTTGACAAAAAGCAATAATTACTGTATAGTGTATCGTATTTTTCGATGTAATATTTTATCGAGCAACTCTCAACCTGAGGATAATATGGACTCTTTTGCTATTGGAAATCTTGCTGTTTATCACGGAAAAGGTGTCGGACTCATCACAGGTCTTCAAACAACAGACCCAAGAGGCAATACTTGTCGCATCTGTAAACTAGAACTCAAAAAGTCGTCTGCTCAAGTGCGGGTAGACCACCCAAGTCAAACGACCGTACGACAAGTCATGAACGACGAACAACTCGAAAATGTGTATCAAATCCTACGCACACAAGACATTAAACCGAACAAAACAACTTGGAACCGTCGCTATCGTGGATATCTCCAAAACATCGGTTCCGGAGAGCCCGAACTAATTGCTGGAGTATTGAGAGATTTAGAACTCTTAGGTATCACCAAGTCCCTCTCTTTTGGAGAAAGCAAAATCTATGCTGAAGCCAAAGAATTGATCGTAGAAGAAGGTGCCTATACACTGATCATTCCGCAAATGGAACATTTCCTACGTCCATTCAATCACATCAAGGGACATGCGTTGCTCCAAAATCTAAAAATCATATTGGAAAAATGTCTTAAGGATAACAAATTTGAAATTTCTACCAAAGGGATGAAAGACATCAGTAACCTCAGCTTGAAATTGCCAGCCTACAACACCGCTGACGAGTATCTCTTCACAGACATGTTTGATGCGGTTCTGGAAGCCGTGGCAGAAATCCAAAAGGATGCAAACAAAATCGTTGCGCGACATGCACGCAAAGCGGTGAATGCTGCACACCAACCAAACAAAGATAGCGAAAGCAACAGTCCCAGTTTTGAAATACTAGTCCCTTGGAAAAATATTCCCTTGGTCGGTATACTCGAACCCAAAACATTGGGAACCGATAAGTTCTATGAGTCTCTCAAAAATCTCTTTACTGACAAAGGAAGCGATGGTTTAGAAGACTTTGATATGCAAAGTGTGATCCAACCATTGGTGCAGTTTGCAAATCATCACATTATCTTACAACTACATGAACTCTTGTCTGGTCTTGAACTCAAACGCGAAAGAAAAAGAAGACCTCGTACCAAGCCTAAACCCATCGTACGAAAATCACTGCGTAAGAAAGAACCTGAATTAGAAGCTCCTAAAATCCTACAAGAGTCTCTGACCAATATTGAAGCACTGGTCAAAGCTTTCAAACCAACGCTATCTTCAATATCAACCTTTGAAGATATTGTGGAAAATGTTCAACAGTGCTTTTTAACACTGGACACTGAAATCAGAATGCATTCACTCGAGGTGACCAAAGTCTATCTCAAAGAAAACCTTGACCAATTCCGTGAAGAAATATCACAACAGTTGGATAAAATTTTCGAAGCTGCACGTGAAAAGGGTCGCAAAGAAAAAGAAGAAAAAAGCAAGAGCAAAAAGAAATCCCGATCTAAAGATAAAGAAAGCGACTCTAGTAACTCAGAAGAATCTTCTTAATCATCTACTTTTACAGCAGTACAGGTATCAAACCAAAGGCTTTCTATGGAAAGCCTTTTTGCACTTTTTAGATTTGTGACATTACATCAGATATCTCAGACAGTCAACACATCATATCTTCTGAAGCATCCGATCAATTCTATAACCAGAATCATCCCCCTGTGTAATCTCCACTGCCGGCTTGACCACAAGATACCATTCTGGCTATCACAGATGATCCATACAACACAAGCAAACTGAATTCCTCAGTGGAGAACAGGTTTGCGCTTCGATAAGAGGTGATATGTACTATCAAGTACGTCGACTGCGATTTCAGTTGATGAGTCTGGTACTATTCCGCGTCGCGACAACAACGGAATGACAAGTCGCTATCTGCCCATTCAGGCTTCATCGATGTGGCAAAGGCGCACCGTTGTGTTCTTTCACTGGCTTGCATTTTGTATCCACCACCTTTAATGATGATTTCATTCTTTTGTCCTTTGGCGGATGAATCGGTCCATTCACGAGGTCCAGCACTCATCCCAAAGACACCATAAGAGGAATAGCAGTCTTTATCTTGAGAAAAGATATACTCACCATTGACCATACAGTGATTGTCATCAAAGGCATCTCCATAAGCAAAGATAGCATTCTCCCATCCTTTACAGGCCTTCTCCCATTCAGTGGCGGTACACAGACGTTTTCCAACACTCTCACACAATGATTGTGCTTGATCATAAGTCACTTTTGTGGTTGGTTCTTGTGGAAAGTCTGGGTCAATCAAAGTTGGATTGTTCCATTCAAAACGATCGATATAAAAAGCTTTGACTGGAACCTTTTGCGCCAAATCATCTCCTTGGGTAGCCCAAGTTTTGGCATCTCGACTCGGCTTGAGTTCTTCTGACAATTGCTTTTCACGGTCTATGCCAGTAACCAATTCAAACTCTTGACTCAATGCACCAAGAACTGTAGGACCTTCTGGGATGTATACCATACCATCTTCTTTGTGCTTATTTTGCAACTCCATCATCTTGGTCTTGCCAGGTGCCATGCCTTGAGCTTCATTACTGACTTCGGTACGCAAGAGTTTATCTTTTTCCAAAGCGACGTCCATTTTGTTCTCTTGACCACCAGATAAAACCATCCCAAAGATAGCAATAACAGCCACTAATCCTGCACCAACGTACAAGGGCACTTTACTACTGCTATCAGAAGAAGCTTCTGACATTTGTAAAAATTCTTCAGAGAAGTAGGTACGAATCTGATCCAACATCAATTGTGGTGAGTCATATCGATCTTGAGGGCTTGGAGATAAAGCAATCTCAATGATACTATCAATGCGATCATTCAAATCATCACGCATCGAAGTGGGGGCAAAATAGGTACCACGTGCGGGTTTTCCGATCAACAATTCATACAAAACTTGCCCAATTGAATAGACATCAGATTGGGGACCGCGAAATTGTAAACCATTGTCCCAACATTCAGGTGAACGATACGGACTGGGCTTAATGTTTTCATCCCCTAAAATTGAGGCGGTCATGATATCAGTAATCTTGATCTCACGAAAAACTTTGGCACCATGATCTTGTGTTTTATAACGAATCAAAATGTTTTCTGGCTTCAGGTTGGTGTGGTAGATTTCTGCGTCGTGAATCGCAGAGAGTGCCTGCAACACTTCGGAGGCGATCTCTACAACATCCGCAATGCTAAATGTTTCATTGCGTGCTTCCTTGTCGAGCA
>CAKZLX010000424.1 GCA_937127265.1 uncultured Pseudomonadota bacterium | reverse complement strand
CGGTAACCCAATCATGGTTCCAGTTGGTACGAAGACACTTGGTCGTATCATGGACGTATTGGGTAACCCAATCGACGAAGCAGGCCCAATTGGTGAAGAAGAGCGTATGTCTATTCACCGTGAAGCGCCTAGCTACGAAGATCAGTCTAGCTCGGTAGAACTACTAGAAACTGGTATCAAAGTAATCGACTTGGTTTGTCCATTCGCTAAGGGTGGTAAAGTTGGTCTATTCGGTGGTGCGGGTGTAGGTAAAACCGTAAACATGATGGAACTTATCCGTAACATCGCAATCGAGCACAGCGGTTTCTCAGTATTCGCTGGTGTTGGTGAGCGTACGCGTGAAGGTAACGACTTCTATCACGAAATGAACGAATCAAACGTACTTGATAAAGTATCGCTTGTATACGGTCAGATGAACGAGCCACCGGGTAACCGTCTACGTGTTGCACTTACCGGTCTAACTATGGCTGAGAAGTTCCGTGACGAAGGCCGTGACGTTCTATTCTTCGTAGATAACATCTATCGTTATACCCTAGCAGGTACTGAAGTATCAGCACTTCTAGGTCGTATGCCATCAGCGGTAGGTTACCAGCCTACTCTTGCAGAAGAGATGGGTGTACTTCAGGAACGTATTACGTCAACGAAGACAGGTTCAATCACTTCAATCCAAGCGGTATACGTACCTGCGGATGACTTGACTGACCCATCTCCAGCGACAACCTTTGCTCACTTGGATGCAACGGTAGTACTTTCTCGTGATATCGCGTCTCTTGGTATCTACCCTGCGGTAGACCCACTAGATTCAACGTCTCGTCAGCTAGACCCACTAGTAATTGGTCAAGAGCACTATGACGTAGCACGTGGCGTACAGACTGTTCTTCAGCGCTATAAAGAGCTGAAAGACATCATCGCGATCCTAGGTATGGACGAACTATCTGAAGAAGACAAGCAAGTGGTATCACGTGCTCGTAAGATTCAGCGTTTCCTATCTCAGCCGTTCTTCGTAGCAGAAGTATTTACTGGTGCACCTGGTAAATATGTATCGCTAAAAGACACAATCAGTGGCTTCAAAGGCATTCTAGACGGTGAGTACGACCACCTTCCAGAACAAGCCTTCTACATGGTTGGAACAATCGAAGAAGCCCGTAAGAAAGCGGCCGAAATGTAAACCATTGAACGTTATTTCAGTTCAGTAAGGAGTTATCATGTCTACACTCACAATCCGTATTGTCACCCCTAAACGAATCGCCTTTGAAGGTGAAACAGATATGGTGACGGGTCCTGGTATTGATGGTGAATTTGGTGTATTGGAAAATCATACCCAGTTCTTGACCCTCAACAAACCAGGAATGATTACACTTGGAAAAGAAGGCAAAGGTGATCAATTTGTCGTGGGCAAAGGCTTTGCTGAAGTATCGAATAACGTGGTAACTTTTTTGGTTGACGTTTGTATTGGCAAAGAGGATACTGAGGGTTCCTTAGAAGAGGCATTGGCTTCCTTGCAACGCTAATCTGAGATTGTCACTCAAAATGGAAGGTCTGAGCGAACTGTTCACCTTCCATTTTTCGTTTTTAGCTAGAACAAAATTATTTAGAAGAAAAAGAAGAATAAAAATGAAAAAATAATTCAAAACAATTGTGAATAGTTCAAATCAATGATAATACTAATTAGTGGCATTATGTCATAGAACACCAATTACAAACACTACTGCACTGGAGTATCCCATGGCAAAAAAATCCAACAAACGCAAAATGTCTAAATCATTAGAAAGCGAGTACAACGCCTGGCTTAAGCGTCTCGGTAAAACCTTGGCCGGTATTCGTAAAAGTCGTAAACTCACCCAAGCTAAAATGGCTGAAAAGACTGGTTTCGACATGAAATACTATCAAGACTTGGAATACGGTCGTCGCCCAGTCACTACCCGTACCTTGTTCCAACTTTGTGATGGTATCAAAATGAGTATGCAAGATCTTGTGAACTTGAGTGAAAAGCAAGAAGACTAATCCTAGCGTACCACTATGTTTTTGGAGGGGAGGCTTATTTGCTTCCCTTCTCTAATTGAAGGGCTTGTCCGGCAATGTTGATCAAGGCTTTCACTGCATCTTCAAACGGTGTAAACTCTGCCCGATCTTGTCGTAACAGTGTTTCAATTTTCGTACGCAGATCAATGGCAATATCCACTTCTGCATCGGCTCCTTTTTTATAAGCGCCCAAACGAATCAACTCTTCGTTCTCTTCATAGATGGCTAAATATTTGCGGACGATAGTTGCCGCACGAAGATGATTCTGGTCAATCGTAGCGGGCATTGTACGACTGAGAGACTCTAAAACATCTACTGGAGGATAGTGTCCTCTACTGACCAAGCGTCTTGATAACACCAAATGACCATCCACAATCGAACGAACTGTATCACCGATTGGATCATGAATATCATCGCCTTCGATTAGCACAGTGTTCACAGTGGTAATGGTACCTCGTCCTTCACCGGGTCCACCTCGTTCAAGCAACTTGGGCAACATGGTAAATACGGAGGGCGGATACCCTTTTGAAGTCGGAGGCTCACCGGCTGCCAAACCAATCTGGCGTTGTGCCATTGCCAAACGGGTAATCGAATCGACCAAGACCAACACATCTTTGCCCTTGTCACGAAAGTACTCCGCCAAAGACATCGCAGCCTCTACACCTTTGATTTGGAGTGCTGGAGAAACATCAGATGTCGACACCACGACGATCGACTTTTGTATCCCATCACGCAAATCATTTTCTAAAAACTCACGTACTTCACGTCCCCGTTCACCAACCATTGCAATGATGTTGACATCGGCAGAAGATGAACGGGCCAGCATCCCCATCAAAGTCGATTTACCAACGCCAGAACCAGCCATGATCGCAATCCGTTGCCCTTTTCCAAGTGTGAGCATGGTATCCATAACCCGCACACCTGTATACAACGGTTTGTGAATCAGTTGACGCTTCATAGGATTGGGTGCTGGAGAGCGCAATGGACGCGTATGCAGACCAACAGGTAGTGCTTTCTCGTCCATCGGTCGACCAAGTGGATCGATCACCCGACCCAATAATTCTTCCCCCACCGGTATCGATAACAAACCTTTGGTAAACTCAACCCGATCGCCCAATTGAATATTGCGAATCTCATCGAGTGGCATCAATAGTGTTCGATTTGAACGGAAACCAACCACCTCACAGACTGAATCGCCTACCTTTGCAAAAGCGCCCAAGGTTGCAGTGGGTGCATCAGCCTCCACAAGGTTTCCAACCACTTTGATGACTCGACCCCACTGACGAATACCGTGCACTCGTTGCAATTGCTTGGCCAGTTTATCAAAGCCCAATTCTTTATTCACCGCGCTCATCCGTCAGACTCCATGTCTACCATCCAAGCCGCCAATAAATCATCAATCTCACTGAGAGTCACTTGCATTCTGGCATCCCAAACACCATTGGCAGACTCCAAAATAGCTCCCGAACCAACATTTTCTGAGGCAACGACCGACCAACCGGCTTTATCCGCAAGGTAAGATTGCGCAAAGGCAACATTTTGCGCATCTACAAACACCGTCAGGTCTTTTTCTTCAGACAGTTGCGTCATGGCTTCTGATAACTTTTGAGCCAAAATTGCCGTTTGCAATTTGGGATGCTGAGCGATGTGGTGTAAGGCAGTTTGCATAGATTCCGCTACTCCCTCTCGGATTTCTTGCACCCATTGAATTCTAGACTCTTGAACCGCGCCTAGAATCTCTTGAAATCCTTTTTCCAAACGCTCTGCTTCTGTTTTGTAGCGCATGAACTCTGCTTTGGCTTTGGCATATCCTTGATCAAATGCCTTCTTCTTTTCAGCCTCTACATCAATCGGTGGGACTTCAGGGGCTTTCTGCTCAACTACGGGTTCAGACTCCAACTGAAAATCGGCAAAGCCTCGTGTGGACTTTGGTGTCGTACTGTCTTCCCATTGAAAAGGTTTAAATCCTTCGTGCGTGGATGGCTGAAGTACTGACGCGTTATCTCCAGTGCTTTTTTTCATTTGAGGTGCTGGAGTTTTTTTTCGTAAGTTCTGTAAGAATGGCGATTTTGGACGCATGTCTATTCTCCTGTTTGATGGTGAGGAGTCATCAGTTTCATATGTGTGGAAACATCAGTTTCAATCCGTCGCTGCCTCATCATCATCTGGCGCACCCAAATCCAAGAAAATAACACCTTCTTCCATTAATTTTAATGCTTCAGCCACAATGTTTTCTTGGGCCAATCGAATCCTAGATGCTTGAATCGGACCACTAAACTCAATCTCTTCTCGCAAATCTTGTGCTTGACGCTTCGATACATTTGACAAAAAGAACTCCAATATCTCAGGGGCAACATCTTTGAGTGCTTTTCGGAGATCTTCTTTGTCCACATTCTTCAACAAGGCTTGCATTCCACGTTTGTTCAGTTGCATCAAGTCTTCGAATACAACCATTCTACGACGTAATGCCTCGGCCAAATCACCATCTTCATCTTCCACCGAACCAAGGATGGGTTGTTGATCAGAACGTCGCATTTTACCCAAAATACGAGCGGTTTTATCAATACCACCCACTTCGATGTAATCTTCAGCGGCACCTAGTGCTCTACGTAACGAGCCCATGATGTCATCACCGATATCACCAGGTATGTGTTTGAGTTTGGACATTCTCAAGGTCACTTCTGTTTGACGATGATTGTCCATAAAACGCAATACACGAGCGGCGTTTTCTGGTCCCATCAAAGCCAAGGCGACGGATTGTACTTGTACCTGCTCATCTTTTAAGAGCGCAGCTACAGCTTCTGGCTTTCGACCTTGAATAAAGAGTTCGAAATCTTTGTTGACGCGACGGGCAATCGGATTGACGATGCCATCACGACGTTCTTCTTCCAACAATCCAGGAAAGATTTCCTTGATATAACCTGGACCATTGTAATCAACCAAAGCGATATCGGTTAACTCTTTGAGAAATTCACCAACCACGGATTCAATCTCACGGCTGGTGACTTTATCAATGCTGGCCATCGCCATTCCAACCGCGCGAACTTCATCATCACTCAGTCTAGCAAGCAGTTTCTTGGAGGTCTCTCGATCCAAATACATAATCAAAATCGCAGCTTTTTCAGACTGGGTAAACTGAATTGGTTCTAATGCGGTATCCATTGTTTACTCCCTTCTTAACGCGATGCTCGAAGCCAACGACGCAATACTTCGGCGGATGGTTGTTCGTGCATCTCCACCAAACGACTTAAGTCTTCGGAGTTTACCGTTTCAAAGTTGTCGACCATCTTACGCAACTTACGTGCCAAAGCCAAACTAGAGTTCTCAGACTCTTCGAGTGCTTTCTTTTCTTCCAGAGTGAGTTCAGGCTCTTCTTCGGCCAATACTGTGGTGGTGTAGGTCGTCATAATCGGACGGACAACACCAAAGAACAACAATAAAATCACCAACAACATCATGGCATATTTGATGTAGGCTTCCAAATCGGTACCAGAGGCAACCACCAAATCTGTTGCCGTAGACAATGGGGCGAACGGCAGATAAGATACTGAAACAATGTCCCCACGGGTTGTGGAGAAACCAACCGTAGATTTGACAGCGGCTTCAATCTCTGTCTTCAAGGTTTCCATATCCGTTGTACCACCACTGGCATCTACCAAAGCCTGTAGTGCCAAAGCATTGACCATTACAGAGGCTGAGACACGTTTTGGCGCGCCAACAGTACTGACAATGCGTTCCGCAGTTGATGAATACTCGTAGTTGGTTGCCGACTGAAATTTTTCATCCGAAGATTCATCGGAAGCAGGTGCCTGAGATGGTAGGTTACTTTCAGAACCGGGAATACCAACAGGACTGTCTTCTTTCGATGAGGATTCCTTAATACTTTCCGAAATGGTAATCTGAGAGTTCGGATCATAAGTCATTTTGCTTGTTTCTACGGCAGCATCGGCAACATCAACCGTAACGGCTACTGACACATCCGTCGAAGATCCCACAATCGGCGTCAAGTGATCTAAAATGGACTTTTTAAATCGTTGCTCATGTTGTTGTCGAGCTTGCAACATTGTACGTGCCCCAGCGGCTGACTCATCATCATCAGCGTCACCATTGAGCAAAGCGCCACTTTCATCGACCAAGACAACTTGACTGGCTTTTAAGTTTTTGACTGCCCCTGCAACCAATGATGCGATCCCTTGCACTTGGGCATTGGACAGTGATTGACCAGGATGTAATTTCACAGTAACGGATGCAGAACTCTGCTCATCTCTCTTCAAGAAATCTGAGGTTTCCGCTTCCACAATGTGCACTCTGGAGGCAGCTACTTCATCTAATGAGTTGACTGTTTTTGTTAATTCACCTTGTAATGCATTCAGATAAATCCATCTTTCTTGCTGGGGAGACGCCCCAAGTTTCATACTGTTTAAGACTTCCATACCTGAAATACTGGATACTGAAGCCGTAGTGATACGTGCTTGACCTACATGTTCAACAGGCACTTTCAGTTGAAAGCCATCATCGGAAACCTGATAGGGGATCCCTGCACTTTCCAAGGCCATCTTCGCAGATTGCACCTGTGAAGAGTCGTTGGAGGTGTAAATTGGTTTATAACTTTCTGCATTTGCCCAAAACAAGACCGCCACCAAAGCAATCATGGTAAACGATAATGCAGCAAGAAAGGTAAAACGTTCTCTGCTTTCAAGGGATTGGTAAAACTGGGAAATCTGTTCAATCATGGAACGCACACTCTAGGAGGAGGGCTCAAGAATACAAAATGAGAAACTGTGGTGAGTTCAAGAGCAACACAACTCAAATGGCCATGTTGATAAGGTTCTTGTAAGCATCGGTGATCTTGTCACGAAATGCTGACATAGTTCTAATCGATATGTCGGCTTCTTGCAAGGCGATCATTGTACCGTGGATATCCACATCTTCCCCACTGGCTAGAAGTTCCAATTTCTTATCGGCAACCCGATGAGCAACGTCTAAATCTTCAATCGCAGTCTCTAGCACCTCTGAAAATGGTTTCTCGGGTGCGTTCACCGGTTTTGGTGCCTGCAACAAGGGATTCTTATCAAGTGCAGTTACTGTATTGAGTGTTGGAACAATTTTATTCATTTTCAAATACCTATATTAATTCAAATGTCATCAATGATTGCGATTTACCGACCCAATTCAAGCGCTTGATTGGCCATTTTATAGGTTGTTTCTGTCACATTACTGTTGGCTTCATATGTTCGAGAGGTGTTCATCAAATCCACCATCTCATGGAGAATGTCAACATTGGGATATTTTACGTAGCCGTCTTCATCGGCATCCGGGTGTCCAGGGTCAAACACCTCTCGAAAAGGGGCTTCAGAGCGTTCTACTTCCACAACCTCAACTCGAGACAATTGCTGGGCAAGTTCAGAGCCAAATGAGTTTGCTTTGACCGCTTGAAACACTGGCATTTGGCGACGGTAAGGCGTACCTTCATCCGTTCGAGTAGACCTTGCGTTGGCCATGTTTGAAGAAATAGCCTGCAATCGCACACGTTGAGCCGTGAGCCCACTGGCGGAGATTCGCAACGTATCCAAAATATTCATATTACACCTTTATCCTTTGTATCAATCGTATCAATCATAACCTAACCAGAATCACCACAGTGAACATTATCGTTTGGAATCAATTACAAATCGTAACATTGACAACCGTTTGGTTATACCACGGGTAATCGTAGAGTATTGCAAGGCATTTGATTTCAGTCGCACCATCTCTCGCTCCAATGAAACCGAATTGCCGTCTAATGCCCATGGGGGTGCTTCAATCTCTTCGATAGCGGGATCGTCAGCGGTTCCTTGCATGCTTTCTAAATGGGCCGTTCGTGTACGACTCATCGCCATATCATCTGTTCCCATGGTTGTTTTCAACAGTTCATCGAAAGGAATAAATTTAGCTTTGTAGTTTGGTGTGTCCGTATTGGCGATGTTTCCTGCCGTCATCGCAGATTGTTGAGAACGTAGATCTAAGACCTTGCCAAGCCCCACATGTAAATTGTCAAATAACAAATGTTTCATACCACTATCATCCTTTTCAAAATCTATAACCAGTCTACAAAAGCCGCCCCATCTCTGTCAATAGTTTGTCACCATCTATTTTAATACGGTAGAACTTTCCTAAGTTGTCAGTTCAACATCCAAACTATTATTTCGACTGTTTCCAGGTTTCCAACTCAGTCCAAAAAGCATCCGACTTCTGTTGTTCATCAACCAATTCCACCCAAATACTCTCCGCATCTACATCTTCAATCGCATCCAAGGTGACCGCTCCCGGTGTCGAAAACAAAGACTGTAAATATTGGGCGTGCTGAATTTCTTCGGGATCTGAACTGATCCCTTGTAGAGCCTCTGCAACCTCACTTGCCAACTGGTATTCTCCGTTCTCACCAAGACACTGCGATAAATACAAAAATGCGAGTGGGTCATCGGTGCTGCGTTCGGCTAGTGGTACAAGTGTTGGTTTCAAATAAGCGACTGCAGCATCACAGTCTCCTTCTTGCCGAGCCAACACACCCAAGGCAACATACGACGGAGTACGAAACTCTGCAGTTTGTGCGGTTTGCTCAAACAATGTTTTGGCTTTGTCAAGATTATTTTCGGCCAAATAGGTCTGCGCTTCTAAAAACTGGATCTCTGGTCGCAAACGAGTGGGTAACCGATCGGTATTCATTAGTTCTAAGGTTCGATGTACTTCGTAAAAGCGATTGGACTGAAAATACAACTTTGCCAAATACAACTCGGCATCCGGAAGGTAAAACTGGGTGTTTGTGCCGATACCAAAATCAGAAATCAAAGCATACAAAGCCCTATCTGGTAACCCCAACTGGGCATAAGCATCTGCTACCATGATCAAAACATCGGGGTCATCAATCACGCCTCGTAACTCAGGTACCCAGCCCAATTCATGGGTCTTGGCAATCCGCATCCAATATTGCTTTTTGTAGAGCGCCCGGATTCTCTCTTGATAGGCGATATTAAGCATATCCAACACATCTGTTTTGTCGAGTAATTCTGGATAGGTTCGTACAAACTCTGCCCACAGTTCTACGGCATCTAATTGGGTTCCGTACTTGTAATAGACCTGCCCAATCAAATAAAGTGCCTCGGCTGCATTTTGAGTGGTTCCATCTTCGGCAATTACCCGTAACTGAGGAACTGTTTCCACCCAAACATTACTGCCTTCATTGACCATGTTGACCTGCAACATACGAACTTGACGCATATCCGGATAGGTTCCGCGCCAATACACTTGGGCTTGTTGATTGTCACCCAAGAAGTAAGAAATGTCGCCCAACCGCAACCGCAGTCGTTGCACCATCTCAGGATTGTCTTCAAACATCTGATTGGTATACAGGGGTTCTAAAATCTCCCAAGCTTCTTGGTAACGTCCGTCCATTTGTAACAATTCACCGGCCAACAATAACGCCTCGGGTTTGGAAGTCAACGAAGCCAATAGTCGTCCTGTATTGCTTCTAGACGGCAAACCAGTCGCGTGACTAATATGCGCCATACCTTCTACCACCAAAGTCTCCTCTGCGCCAAAACTGTATGCCTGGCGCAAATCCTGTCGCGCAGTATCCCAATCCTTTTGCAACAGACTTGCCTTTGATTTAGCCAAAAATATATCCATGAAGGGTACATCCCCAGGTGAGTGACGCAACTTGTTCAAATAAAAGTCCGCCTCCATCGCCAGTCCTTCATTTAAATAGGCGATCCCAAGAGAGTAAGTCGCATTACCTCTTTCAGTTAAACCTGACAAGCCCAACTGTTGCGCTTCCAAATAGCGATTGCGCGCTTGGGTCACATCTGCCCATTCGCTAGCGTTATCATCACCGGTCAACGACATCAGTTCAAACGGAACATCTTGGGTGGACATCGGATAGGAAATCGCACTGCCAAACAGAGGACGCAAATCGACACTGGGTGGCAATACAACACTTGTTTCAAACAAATCATCAAACAAATCTTCGGTGGTCAATACGGGTTGCAAATCTTGCGTTTCAAATTGATCTGATCTGTAGACGTTGATTTCCAATACACCATCGACAACCTTACTGCGCAATAGGACATCGGGACGCGCCAAATCAATACGCAACAGCCAAGATGATTCCCCCATATTGATCGGGGTAATCCGCCTAATTTCAGGACGTTTAACCGTTGACAAAGCATCGATCAAATCCAGGTCACAATGGGTCAATCGAATCTCAGCCATCTGGTCTTTGACTGTGGGTAAGGTTTGGACTTTGGTATCCGTCTCTACTGCAAACCGGATTTGAGAGAGCGGTTCAACTTCTTGCGCAGTAGCTATCCCTAACAACAATGAAAAAACGATCGAAGTGAGCATTATTAAAACCGTATGTTCACGCCAACCGAACTGTGAAAGGCGTTTAGATTCAAACCAGTGCCAACACCAAATGCCTGATGGACTCGATATCCCATTGCAATTTCCAAATCCAACTGACTCGGTCCCTGTGGCTGACGAGGATGTTGTGTTTTATTGGGTAGCATGGAAGTACCAATGCGAACCCCTGCTTTGGTATCTACACCGAACTTTGTGCCATAGGTGTTGTTGGAGTATTCAGATGTATAATATGGAAGCAACTTTTCTGAAAACTGCACAAATCCAGCAGCCACTGAAACAAACGGTTCTCTATGGCGATTACCAAATAGCAATGAAGCGCCAACCGTAATCGGCAGTAACTGCATTTCATTGCGTTGATTTTCTGTTGTAAGTCGACCTGTTCCAGCAGATGCATCCAAAGATAAATGTTCATGAAACCGATAACTCATCGACAAGGTTGGAAATATCTTTCCATTTTTTTCATAAATCGTGGCGATTGCATCTTCTGCCCAACGTTCAGCAGAGACACCAACACCAATGCGAAATTCCTGCACCTCAAAACCTTTCGGAGTTTCTTGCGCCTCAGCCTTCACCGCAAAACACAACCCAACACTCAACAACGTACCTTGTACAACAGATTGTACTGTTCGCCATAGATTTATTTGCATGTTGTCTCCAGACTGATCACATATGTGCATACATCTTGTACAGCCTAGACTTTTTGATATACAAACCGCGACCGTACTTTTGATTTTTGTTGTCCATATTGCCCTTTGGCACTTTTACTTTTCGAAACGCCTTGAAGCATGACTTGTAGTTTCTCCTTTTGATTTTCCACAAATCGTTCGATCCGGTCAAGATTTTTTTGGAGTTTCAAAGCCCGATCTGCTGTCATTTCAGTTTCACAAAGTAAAATCGCTTGTTGCAAAAACAACAACTCATCCGTATCCAAATCCATTTCAGATGGCAAATTATCAGCTAAATCTTCAATCCGTGACTCGATAAAAGACAATCCGTGATTGGCGAACGGGTTGGTAGGATTGTTGTTCTGTGACAAGATTACATCCGCGATTTAGGTGTCCATAATACGTTTTTTAGGGCTCGATTAAAGAGGTCCCAACGGCTCAAGTTTCGGCTGTTGGCTCATTAGAGAAGGCCTGAAAGAAACCCTCATACAGTTCCTCTGCCACTGAGATTGCATTTTCCAGTGCCTGCGGATCACCCTTGAAACCGGCTGTCGATACTTCTTTCAAAATATAGGTATACAGTTGATGTAAGTTTAAAGCAACCTCGCCACCATCTTGATCCAATGATGCTTGGAGTTCACTAAACAGTTGACGCACTTTGTGTAGGTTTTCAATTGCATCCAATTTGTTTTGTTCTTGTAACTTTTCACGAGAGGCCCACATCAAGGTGATTGCCTTCTCAAACAATAACAACACCAACTGCTCATTGGTTGCTGTGTGATGGGCGTTTTTCTTATACTGCTCGGCACCTGACATATATTCTCCACTTTACCTACTCTGATAACTCTATCTATCTCCAAGTCGTTTGCGACATACACCTGCAAATGATCAATGTAAAAATTAATCCTTCTCTGGTGCAAAGAAAGAGGTCAGAAAAGACTTTGTACCATCAAAGCCTGATGTGACGGCCTCAAGTTGTGTAAACTGTTTAACCAAACGGGCGCGATACTTGGTCAGGCGATTGTCATGAAAATCAATCGTACTTTCCAATCGCTCGACAGCATCCCCAATCGTGTCTTGAACTGTAACAAGATTACCATCATTGGCATCAACGATCTCATCAATCAAATCTCGCATCGAATCTGAAAAGGAACCACTGGTATCACTGAAAATAGCTTCCACTGAACTTTGATAATCACTTAGTGTAGCAACGAACGTCGAAGACGTAAAGGTCAACAAACCTGAATCTTCAGTTTTGATCCCCATTTGTGACAAAGACGTTCGTTGGGTGGAGGTGCTAAGACTTAGCGCGCTAGCATAGTCTGCTGAAATAAAATTGGACATCCGTTGTTGAATATAACGGGGTATACTCTCTCCCAAGAAAGCCCCTACAGACACAGAACTTTGATTGGTACCACTACCAGTAAACTTGCTGTTTGCAGTAATGAATGACACCATATCATTGTACGTATCGACAAACGTTTTCACCTTGTCTGCCATCGCACTTGTATCTAAGGCCACTGTTGCAGTTGCGGTTCCTGTAGTGACAGCGTTAATTTCGATACCGTCAATCGACTCAAACTTGTTGGTCGCTGAGGTAACTGTTTGCCCTGCAATCGTAGCAGATGCGTTACTGGCACCCTGCAATTCTGTATCCGATGCTGTACTTGCGGTAAGTCCTGTGTAGGTAAATGTAAAACGATCTCCACCTTCATGAAGACCAGCACTGTCTGCCTGCACAAACAACTCAAATGCGTCTGCCCCTGTGGCTTCTTCGGTTGCAGTCTGTACAATATAAGCACTAATTCCATCAATATCATTGATACTAGATGCCAACTCGGTCAAGGTGGTGGTGTCATCAACCGAGATTGTCTCCGCCGTTCCACCATCTACAGTAACAGAGATACTGCCCGACTCACCAGATGCAAAGATCGCAGTGGAAGAAGAGGCGAAACTTGTGGTTCCTTCTACGGTAAGATTGTGTATTTGCGCTTTGGCTAATGCATTGATTGTAATCTCATATGAGCCTGCAACAGCATCTCCATCCGTTGCAACCGTAAAAACATCTTCATCACTGGAGGTACCTGTAAACTCGCGAAAGTCATCTTCATCTTTGATGGCTGCCAATGCTGTATCAATGGCTTTTACTTTGGTGTTCAACGTTGTGTACAAAGACGATAACTGCTCATAACTTGCTTTCTTTCGTACCGCTTGATTCTTTGACCCTGAAGCGGCATTGACCAATTCATCAATCAGAGCCGACGTATTCAATCCAGTTGCGGCACCATTGGTACTGAGCAAGCCCAAACCTGTAACCAAACCTGACATGTTTACTCCTTTTTATAAGTCCCAAAATACTAATAGTAGTATCGGTCTTTATCAAAAATTCTTTAATCCTGATACCACATCAATCCTGATGGATCAGCCCAAAACCTACATCCGCTCAAACAAACTCATCCCTCTGGTTTTAGAGGTCAATTGTAAGTTGATTTGGTATTGGGTTTGTAGCATCGAAAATCGAGTCAATGCCTCAGCGGCATCTACATCCTCAACAGAGGATAACCTCTCACTCAAATTCAGTTCAATACTTGTAGCTACCTCTTGCATATCCTCAGCGATATTGGTCTCACCACCAATCCTAGTCAGGTAATTTCCCATTTGATCAAAAACGTCGTCAAATTCCGTGATCGCTGTACGAATAATCGTTGTATCGTCGGTGTTTAAGCCGGTTAGGAAATCATCAATCGCTGTAAAGACATCAACGCTGCCTTGAAAGACATCAGACCCGTCAAAACCAACCTCCACCTTGGCAGACGCTGACACATCAATACTCAATTCATTTGAACTACCAACATAGGTATAGGTACTGTCAAACGGTTGCGTATCGTAGGCTTGCCCTGCAAAAACATAACGACCATCAAACTCGGTGTTGGCAATATTCACCAACCGTTCTTTCAAATTATTGACCTCTTCGGACATATTATCGAGATCGGCTTGTGAATACGTATCGTTTGCTGCCTGTACCGCTAGTTGCTTGAGGCGAGTCATGATATTCATCGATTGATTGAGACCATTTTCTGCTTGTGCCAATAAGCCCTTTGCCTGATTTCCTGCAGATTTGAAAACACTTTGCAAAGACGTCTCTTCACGCAACTGATGCAACTGTGAGATAGTCCACGGCTCATCCGACATACGGACAATGCGTTTTCCAGTCGTGATCTGCTTTTGAACATCAGCCAAATCTGCCGACAGTTCTGTATTTTCACGGGACATATACGACAAACGAGAAAACAATGTGCTTCGAATCAACATCTTACACAACCTCCATTAATTCAGCCAACAAACGATTCGTTACCGAAATCACACGACTAGCAGCCTCATAGGAGGCTTGATATTCCATCAATTTGACAGCTTCTTCATCCAGATTTACACCAGAGATAGAGGCTCGCAATTCATTGATGTCTTCCATACGCATACTTTGTAAATCAAAATTGTCTTGTGCCGCTCGAACTTGTGTAGCAACTGATGCGTAAATGTTGCTCAATTCTTGCCTGGCGGTATATGCCCCTGTTGCACCATAGGTTGCCGAATCTTCCAAGGCGATCAGTTGATCCAACACGTCTCGGTCCCCAGCCTCTGGAAAGCCAGATGCCGCCACTGCTCCAGCTACTGCAATGGTTGACGAGTCTGCTAAAATCCCCGCATCCACACTGAAAGAACTCGCAGGTGAAATGGCATTGATTGTGAAGAAGTCCAAACCTGTATTTCCACCTTGATCATACCCTGTCTGATGCAAGGTATTGAAGTCAGAGACAAACTGTGCAGCCCAATCATTCAATGATGACAACATCTCATCGACTTGTGCATAGGCGGTGGTTCTACCACCAAAACGACCTTGCAAAGCATCGGTAACGGTGATGCGACCAGAATCTGTTTGCACGGCAATTTGTGGGTCTCCACTACTATCTTCGTAGTATTGCAATTCACGATAGTTTTCTTTTTGCACCAGGATGTGACCGTCCATATAGACGTTGGCTTGTCCATCTGGAGAGAAACGAACTGTTGCTCCAGTAATCTCCGCTAATTCACGAATTACTAAGTCACGTTGATCTTGCAGATCGCCTGCGGAAACCGAACCACCGGTGCTCATGATGCGCATGTTCAAATTGGCAATCGTTGCCAGCTTATCATTGATGTGCGTCATCGAAGTTTCCATGTCGGTACGCAATGAATCTTTCAAGTCCACAGCAAACTCAGCCACTTCATTGACCGAATTGGTAAAACGACTGGCGTACATCACAACCAGATCGCGAAGATTAGGGTCTTCAGGATCGCTACTGAGCCCTCGCATACTTTCGGTAAATTCTCGATAGGCTTCCAAAATACTGCCTGGTGTAGAATCAGAGAGTTTGGCCTCAACCATACTCAAGACATCATAGGTTTCCTTGGAATACTGTTGCAACCCTGTGGTGCTAATCATATTTTGGTCGACGAAACTATCGGCTGAGCGTGTAAAACTGGCTCGATTTGGACCCTGTCCCAGCCATGAGCCATTGCGATACAATGGATACATCGTAGTCACAGTCATCTCTCTTCGAGAATATCCATCGGTTGTGGCATTGGCAGTATTGTGACCAACCACATTGATCCCTTCACTGGCAACGGTAATACCACGACGTGCTGCATGCAATGTTGTCAAAAGTGACATGAAGTATCTCCTATTTTCGTTCTCGACATTTCCTATAGTGTATCACATTTACCCCTGTTATCACCACTCTTTTCCACAGCCCCAAATCAAAGTACATCACGATTCAAATTCGAGACTGACCAACTAGATTTTGTAGCCAGAGATAGTCCCCTTAGCCGTATAGGTTTCAGGCGTTTTAGAAGGATTGGCAATTTGACAAGCGTTGTTCACCAACTCAAGGACAGCCATTAACCGTTCGTCCACCTTGGCAATTTCAGTCTGTAACTCTTTTAAATATGCTGTGGGCTTGGTATGAGGGGCTTCAAGGTCCAACTGAAACAACAAGTCTTGCCTACGATGAGTTGCCTCCTTCAGTTTTTCGGCGTCCATCTTTTTGGCATGTTCCAATTGGAGATAAGCGGTTTCCAATAAATGTTCTAAAAGATATGCCGCCGGTTGCTTGTCTTCTTTGTTCGTGTCAGTATCCGTTGCTTGAATCACAGACCCACTATTCACTAGAAGTTGTTCTGGGGTCTGAACGTCCTGATCCTCTTCATCAGTGAACGCATCATGCTCATCAGACAGAACGTGACCAAACATATCCAGAAAAGCATCTCCCGACTGTTTGCTTGATCCTTGTTCTTTTCTAGACATTTGTACACCCTTGACTCTTGGTCCACATCTTGTTGAAATAACGATACTTTTAGTAGAGCCTATCGTTCTGGCTTACAATTTACCACTTTTGCCGACAACCTCTTGTCCTACAACTCCTGCCCTACAATTCCTATACCAGCCCTACAATTCCTGTACCAGTCCTACAATTCCTGTAAAAGAGCCGTAATCGCCTGTTGAAAGTCTTCTTCGGAACCTAACAACCCATTGGCAATGTCTTCCTTGGCTTGCTGAATCAATTCAGTTCGCGAGGGTTCTTGCCCTTTGGCAGCCTCACGTAATGTTTGAATCAAAGCAGAATCTTCACTCAGTTGAACGCCTGAATCACTGGTGGGAGAATACGTGCTTGCCGTATCAGATTTTGTATCTGTGGCATCTTTTGTCTCTTTGCTTTCTACGACTGGACGTGTTCCAAAAAATCCGGACTTAATTTTCATATCAGGCCTCCCATCCCAGTATCGGTTGAACCATCACAAAAGTTTAGCCTATTCTTCAAACAACCATGGAAAATGAACCAAAGGATCAACAGACTTACCATTCTCACGGAACTCAAAATGCAAGTGATTGCCGGTTGATACTCCCGTACTACCAACTTCGGCAATTTTATCTCCGGCTTGAATCTGATCTCCTTTTTGCACAAATATCTGATCGCAGTGTGCATAAAGTGATTCACGTCCATCAGAATGTTCAATGATGACCGTCTTACCATATCCACCTTTGACACCGGCAAAAGTCACCTTACCATCGATAACATTTTGAATATCTGTGCCTTTGGCCGCGGCAATATCAACACCATCATGCATACGCAACTCTTGAGATATCGGATGGATACGCATCCCAAATTTGGAGGTGAGACGCCCTAACACCGGTTGTAATACATCCGCATTGTGATCATGTCGATGAATACTTTGACGTACATCCTTTAAAATAGGTTGAACCGTGGTGGTAAATTCACGCAAACCAGTTTGTAAATCTTGCCCTTGGGATTCATCCACACCAGAAATCCCTTGCAACATCGCATCGGCAAAACCAAAAGCTCCCGTTTCTGCCAAGTCCTTGGCTAAGGCTTGATCCATCATCTCGGTAAAGGTATCCATTGCATCAGAAGAAAACATCCCTTTGGGAATCGTTTTGCGCATTTCTTTGATCAACATGCCAATCAAATAACTTTCAAATTCTTCACTGGCGATCTCTTGGCGTTGGGCATCTGCCAGATTGGAATTCATAATCCGACCGATTGCCAACGGGTCAGCACCTCCTCCAATACCACCAATGCTCATATGACCTCCAGTTCTGCCTGTAATGCACCAGAGGCTTTAATCGCTTGTAAGATTTGTCCCAAATCACGTGGTTTAACATCCAATTGGTTTAAGGCTTCTATTAGATCATTGATTGACACATCCCCACCCACCAAGGTCAAGGTCCCATCCTCTTCTTGGGCTTGCAAGGTGGAATTGTCTATGTTGGCGGTGGTTCCACCGGAAAAAGCGTTGGGCTGAGACACTGCTTGATTGCTACGCACTTCAATTGAGATGCCACCATGAGCCACTGCGACATTGGAAATTTTGACATCAGCGCCCATCACTACCGTACCAGTTCTTTCATTGAACACTACTTTTGCAGGACTATCAACAGTGACGTCAATATCTTCAACCAAAGCCAAAAAAGATACCACATCTTTGCGATAGTCTTGTGGTATTTTGACCGCAATCGCCGATTCATCAACCGCAATTGCAATTTCATCACCAATACCTTGATTGATCGCATCCGCCATCCGTTTGGCAGTAGTAAAATCTGGCTGGCGAAGTAAAAAGTCCAGTTGGGTTTGCTCTAACAGATTCAATCGATTGGGGTTTTCACGTTCAACCGTGGCACCCAATGGAACTGTACCTACCGTGGAATGATTCTTTTGGGACAAAGCACCACCAGCCTGCATCGAATAGCCACCGATTGACAATGGTCCTTGAGCAACGGCAAAAGCCTCACCATTTGGAGCCAATAATTGCGTCAATTGAAGTACGCCGCCTTGCAAAGAAATCGCATCTCCAGCACTGGATACGGTGACATCAATTCGTTGTCCAGGTCGGGCACTGGATGGCAATCGAGCGGTGACCATCACCACAGCCACATTGCGTGAACGAATTTGATCAGGGGTTAAAGTGACACCCAACCCTTGCAAACGCTTGGAAACAGTTTGAATGGTGGCTTGGTTTCGCATGGTATCCCCAGTACGTTGTAAACCGGTCACCAATCCATAACCCAATAAATTATTATCACGGATGCCATAGATGTCAGCGATATCTTTGACACGCGCGGCATCTGCTGTGGGTACGATACAAAATATTACACACAGTATCAACAACTTTCCTATCCATCGTTGCATTTCGTTCTCCGGCTTATCATCGCTCTATCTAAAATATCAATTGATCAAAATTGTCATGGTTTACAAACTATGGCTCAAAATGGCCAAACATGATCCATCGCCCGAACACCAAACCCGGGTGCTTGCTTGTCGGCAACGACTCCCGAACCTGTGTATTCAATCCGTGCTTCGGCAATCAAATCACTGGGAATGGTGTTGTCAGACTTAATGTCTTGGGGACGTACCATACCTGACAAAGACAAATACTGGGTTTCCTTGTTGGAACGAACCTCTTTCCAGCCCAAAACAACCAAGTTTCCATTGGGACGCACTTCTACTACTTTACAGGTGAGTGTACCTTGCAAAGCCCCCTCACGCGTAGTGGTTCCGTCTCCTCGAAAATCTGAACCAGAGGTGGCATCCATTTCAATTTTACCACCCAGTTCAGGGTAGAGAGAAAACAGTTTCTGCTCCAAACCAAAAATACTACCGATACCTGACGATACTTGTGAATCGCGTGTCGTTTGGGTACCCGCAATGACCGAGGTAGAGGTCTTTTCAGAGATAGTGACGGTAATTAAATCACCAACCATTCTAGCATTCCCCTCCATTCCAACCAACATTCTTGCCCGTCCATCAGTCCATAACGAACCAGACTTGGCAGATGTAGCGGTTTGTGCTGTCACGGCAGGGTCTTGCGCCATTGCCGTCATGATTCCCAACATCCAAATCATGTTGTCCTCTCTCGATTCAAGTAGTGTACAGGCCACTTGAACAGTATTGTGTGAATATTCAATTTCAGTTTATCGTATCCGACTCATTTCAGCAATACCGTTCCATTTTCTGTCAATTGACCTTCCAATATGGAATTGGTCGAACTACGAACCTTTACTATGTCTCCTATATAGCCACCGCGCAATAAAACCCCGTTCACCTGAACCGTCAAAGCACCCTTTTGAACCAAAACCTTCACGGCTTGGCCTTGTTCAAAGTCTAGTTTTCGCCGTAAGTTTGTGCGTTTGAGTACTTCTCCTTGGGCAATGGGCACGACCGCAACCATTGTCGCATTTTGCAGTGTCGAAGTATACACAAAAATCGGTTCGCGTACTTGATCCAAACGTCCACGTTGAAAATCTATCGCCACTACCTCGCCAGGATCAGCAGCAAATTGAGCAACTGGTAGGTCGCTCCAGATTTCGATATCGGCTTGAACCGTCCAGCGACCACAAAGTTTCTCCTCTTGCCAACCTTCAACGCCAACCAAGGTCTTCCCTCGGAAATCTTCACTGTCAGATATTTCTGTTTTTACATAGGTAGCCTTGCTACAACGGTGCGAATTGGTCATACTCAAATGATGTACAGTTACATCATCTGTTGAGATGGACAAACGGGTCGATATCTCAGACTCAATCTGTTGATATACTTGTTTAGTGAAGTCCAATTCCACAGACTCTGCTAACGAGACACCAAAGAATACCTCAAACCACAAGTGCGCAATCACAAACAACGAACCCGTCGTCAAACGATTATCGTTTAAGGTTGTTTACGATCTGCATGGTTTGATCAGCACTTTCCACCGCTTTAGATGTCAGTTCAAAAGCACGTTGGGCAGTAATCATGTTCACCAACTCTTCAGCAACATCCACATTACTACCTTCAACAAATCCTTGACGGATACTGTAGTCATCCATCGAATCCAAGTACAAGGCCGAACCAGACTCTGGGGTCGCAGAATACAAGTTACCACCCAATGCCCGTAAACCGGCCGGATTGATGAAATCAGCCACTTGAATCGTACCGACAACAACTGGATCCGGTGAGGTATTGTAAATTGCAGAGATGGTACCATCTTGATCAATTTGAATGTAGTTTGCATCAGAGGGAATTGAAATCCCTGGACTCACAAGATTTCCGGCTTGCGTTACCAATTCACCATTGGAGTTGGTACCAAATTGTCCATTGCGAGTGTAAAATTCGTTGCCATTCATATCTTGAATCACAAAGAATCCGCGTCCTACAAGGGCTACATCCAATTGGTTGCCTGACTGTTGTAAATCACCATTGGCAAAATTACGGGTGATACTGGCCAAACGAACACCTGATCCAATCTCTAAATTACTGGCACGAGTAGTACCCAGACCCGCTGAGGAAGTAGAAAGAGACTGGTACAATAAATCTTCAAAATTCTCGCGAGACTTTTTGTAGCCAACTGTAGACACATTTGCCAAGTTGTTGGAAATGTTTTCAATGCGTCGCTGTTGTGCGGCCATTCCAGTTGCTGCTGTATATAAGGCTTTCATGTTATTTATCCTACTTTCTATCTAGACGTTTGAGATTCACGAATATATTCAGTATTTGCTATTAAACCACCATTAAATCTTGTGGCTCATTTGGTTTAGGGAAGAATCCATTTCCTTCGAAGCTTGCATCGATTTTTGGTACATTTCAAAATGTCGAGTGGTTTCCATCATTTCAATCATCGTCCGAAAAGGATTGACATTTGAACTTTCCAACATGCCTTGGCGAACCACAAAATTGCCCATGGGAACTTCTCGTAAGTTATCTGCTCTCCATCGGGTTCCGGCTAAGGGTTCTAGGTTATCACCATCCATGATCAATAATCGGGCAAACTCACCACCGCGTTCATCCATCATCCGACCATCTTCAGTCAAGCGAAACTCTTCGCGTTGGTACTCATCAAACTGAATCGGCCCCGAAACTGTCATGACCTTTTCACCCATCGCATTCACTAAAAATCCATTGCGATCCAATTGAAAGATCCCTGCACGGGTCAACAAAGGTTCACCACTGGCACTTTGCACCACAAAGAATCCATTTCCTTCCAGAGCAAAATGGGTGGGGTTGTTATCCTGTATCAACGATCCCGACTCGGTATTAATTTTGCCCTCAGTGATTTGGGTATATCCTTCAGCCAACGGACCTCTTTGGGCATCGGCAAGAACAGACTCAAAAGAGATTCGACGTTCTTTAAAACCGGATGTATTAACATTTGCCAAGTTGTGAGACACGTGTTCAAGATGCTGCAAAGCGGCACTTGCTGCAGTCATCGCCGGATACAAATCTCTCCTCATAATCGTTCCCTCTTCTAATTACTGTTCTCAGTATAGCACTGTGATTACTCATCTACAAATCCATATAAGGTTGCAACCTCTTGAAGAGACTCTTTGAGTTGCTTTCTGGCACTGGATAAAATCTGACTGACGCGTGAGGCTGACACATCGAAAACTTCGGCAACTTCGCTGAGGTTTAAGTTCCGTGCGTAATACAACAATACACACTCACGTTGCCTCTCTGATAAGCCCATAATTGCCTCTCGTACCTGCTCACGAAAGTCATCTTCCATGATCATTTCTTCGGCCGTGAGATTATGCTCATCGGCAAGGGCTTCTAGAAAAGGGCGATTGCCGTCATCATCTTCCACATCTAATGACACTGTATGAACCGATTGAACTTTGCCTTCAAAGATAAAAAATTCTTCCAACTCCATCCCCATTTCTTCAGCGACTTCTCTTGAAGTTGGGGGGCGCCCTAGACCTTCTTCCAAAATCTGACGGGTTTGTTGAAGGTGTTTTGCTTGATCTCTAGAGTATCGACTCACTTCGTCCAAAGAGCGAATCGCATCCCACATCGCACCACGAACACGGTAATCCACAAACGTGGAAAACTGATTGTTACGTTCAGGATCAAATCGTTCAATCGCCTCTAAAAGGCCAATGGCGCCATAAGACACCATGTCTTCAAATTCCAACGGATGGTTCGCGGGTATTTTTTCCATCAATCGATGTGCTATTTGGTAAATACGCTTTTTATATTGTTCAAACAACGCCCCTTTATCCATCTGCTGAAAAGAAGTTGATGCGGGTGAACTCTCAACGGCTTTTTTATATGCGTTTATGCCATGTCTGTTTTTTGTCATGATACCAGTTTAATCCCTTTCATCGTAATCAATGCGACTCTTTTGATATCGACAGAAGATTGTATTTCTTTAGCAGACAAAAATACAGGTGGACGTTTCATGCTATGTTCTGCCATTCGACGCAATGCTCCACGGGTGAAATGGGGGCATAGAATGTGCGCCTGTGGGAACTGTTCGGTGGCGGCTTGGACCCCCTGTAAGATTCTTCGTTGGGCATCAATGGGCAAACTCAACAAGACCGCACCGGTATTTTTATCCCCTTGCATCGATCGATCAATGATTTGCTGAACATCTGGCGCAAATGAAACGCACTCAATCGCACCATTTTCATTCATATAACGATGGGTGATGTGACGAGACAAACCTTGGCGAACCAACTCGCTCAACGTATCCATGTCTTTTACTTTTCCAGCATATTCCGCTACTGCTTCCAAAATGGTTTGCGAATCTCGAATACTGATGCCTTCTTTCAACAAGTTGCGAAGGACCTTGAACAGTCCTTGGGCAGAGATTAAGGCGGGAATTAACTCTTCAACCAATTTCGGTGTACGGGCAGACACGCGATCCAAGTATTCGGTAAGTTGTGTACGGGTAAAGACTTCATCGGCATGGTCACGCAGTACTTCAGTAAAGTGTGTAGAGATCACAACGTTGATGTCGACCACAGTGTACCCCAAAGATTGTGCACGCATACGTTGCCCCTCAGGGATCCACATTGCATCCAATCCAAACGCAGGTTCTTGTGTTTTTTTACCACGCAAATTACCACGGGCATCACCAGGATTGATCGCCAACAGTTGTCTGGGTACGACATCATAACTGGCAACGACTTCTCCACGAAGCAAGATGCGATACTGGGAGCCTTCGATGTTCAAGTTGTCACGAACGTGAATCGGAGGCACCATCAGCCCTAAATCTTCTGCCAATTGGGTTCGGATACGTTGGATAGAACGAATGAGGTTACCGCCTTTTTTCTCATCGACCAAAGAAACCAAATCCATCCCCAGTTCCAATGACATGGGTTCCACAACCAACAAAGCGTCAATCGGTACTTCTTTCTTGACCATTTTTTCTTCTAAATCACGTTTCTCTTTCAATTTTTTGGCTTCGATTTTGGCAACATCATTTTTGTTCTGATTAAAAGCCATCAGTCCTACCGCACCAGCAATCGTTATAAATGGGAACCGGAGACCAGGAATCATGGCAAAAACCAACAACGAACCCGACAAAAACACCAACGGACGGGTTCGACCAAACAGTTGATCTGCAATCATGTCAGGAAGTCGCTCTTCGTCTTCACTGGGCACTCGCGAAATCAATAAACCAGCGGCACCACTGATCACCAAGGCAGGAATCTGGCCAACCAAACCATCACCAATGGTCAAGACCGTATAGGTTTGCAAGGCATCTGAGAACGGCATATTTTGTTGAACAACACCAATCAGAATCCCACCGATGATGTTCACAATCGTAATCAAGATACCAGC
>CAKZLX010000423.1 GCA_937127265.1 uncultured Pseudomonadota bacterium | reverse complement strand
CATTCAAAGCCCCGAACTCTATCGAAATTTTACGATTCATCTCTTTGTGATGTTTCCTGCAGCCATGCTGATGTGCTGGTTGGGTGTCCAACTCGATGCACACTTGGGGTGGTTGGCATTTGGTTCTCTTTCCTGGCGTGCCCCCCTTGGCGGTGGCATGATTACACTGGGCGGACTTTGGGTTTGGTATGTCTATGGCTACTTGTTTATTGCGGGAGGTGGTTCTCCGGGCACCCATGTCGATGGTGGGCCTGTACGAATGGTTGATACCGGTCCTTACGCTACGATTCGACACCCCTCAGTCTTGGGAAAGTTACTTGGGGTCATTGGTCTGGGCATCATCTGGGGTTCTCCATCCTTTCTGTTGTTCTTTGTTCCAGTCTTGTTGCTTTATGCCATCGTCTCCAACCGACTGATCCAAGAGCGTTTTTGTCATTTGCGGTTTGGTGCTGACTATGCCACCTATTGCCAAAAGGTTCCCATGCTGATTCCCACACGAACCTCAATCGGTCGTTGGCGCAGCGGAGAGGCTGTTCTAAACACCATTCAAAGTATGGAAGATCACAGCCAACCAAATACCATTTGGCACGAGTTTCGCTGGTACTTGGTTGGACTGGGTGGATTATTGAGTATTTTTTCGATCATTGTATGGTTGAATGCTTGAGAACAAATATGGTAAAAGGTATAAAACAGACGATCAATATTCATGACAGACCAAGAAATCCGACAGTACTTTGAACAAGGTGAACCCGACCAAGATGATACCATTACGATCGGTGCCATGAGACAAATTCTCTACAATTACGCCAAAAAGTTTAACATTGAACTGCAAATCCAAGAACACCTCCCCAGTGCCAATCGAGTGCGGTTTGAAACTTTCAAAGATTACTTTTTGCGCAACACCACCGATTCTCCTTTGGTCGCCTACCACTCCAGTGGACAATTGCGTTGGCGATCCAACTTGCAAGCCACACCAACCGAAGACCCGGTCACCCCCATTGAACTACCCACTGAAATGGCTCCTCCGAGCGAAGAAGAACAGGCTGTTTCTATGGAGATGGCTCTGTCTGTCCTCGAGGAGTTACAACGCGCCGATGGTCAAGTCACCTTTGCCGATTTTCTACGGTTTCACAATCCCGATGGCGATGAGTTGCGCTCTCTCAATCTGAAGATTTAACCCACAATCGTGACCACCCAAAGAGCAACACCCCCCAATATCCAATCAATATCAACAACGTAGTCCATCCTGCACTGGGGTAATTGTCGGGATACTGTCCAATAGCATAAGCCAGAAACCCAAGCAAAGGAGCAGAGGTGATCAAGGCAAAAGCCGACCCTTTGGAAAAATTGGTGGCACAAGGGGTACTGAGATTGGGATCAATCATTCTCAACAAAGACAGTCCCATTGGAAACGTACCCGTACAGGCACCAAACCACACCACCAAGTGATGAAAAGGAAGATTGGCAAAAGCCTTTCGAAAAACCCATAGAGAAAACAACAACGAGGCCACACCACCCAAGGTCGTCAACAACAGAACCAAACCTAAATTGGCAGAGAGTACGGCCACTTGAATAGCAATCAAACCAGACGCGGTGGTCATATCAACCGCCAAATTGCTCAACACTTGCAAACGCGAGTTGTGAGACTGGGTTTCACCTGTTGTTTGACGCGCAAAAAACACCTGACGTACCCCCATCGAGACAAACAAGGCGATGATGAAGTGCAAGCCCCACAACATGTTGACCAGTTTGGGTTTGGCTGACAACTGTTCGGTCACCACAAACAACAATAAAAAGGTGGCTGTGTAGGTGAGTACAACCGTTGCCACACTACTGGTTAATTGTTCGGGATCTTGTAACCAAGTGTGCGAATCATCGGAAACTGAAGATTCATCGGTTTCTTGGTTGGTTTGTGTGGCGAGGTCTTGCTCCACCCAACCACATCGTTGACCGTACAGTACCAGCGGAACACCAACCACAATGCTCCACACAAAACCCAATGCAGCGATGATAATACCAATATCAGCACCGTTGACCAGTCCGGTACTTTCCCAAGCCCCTCCGAAAGACAAGGCTTGTCCAGGCCCTTGATTAAACCCCAACGGCAACAACAATCCGGTACCGATATGCATCTGAGAACCTTGTGACAAGGAGAGGAGCATAATCAGTCCTGCGCCTACCACACCTTGTAAAGCACCCATCGAAGAAATCGCCAATCCCATCGACAACGCCTCTTTTGTTTTGACGTTCTTTGGTGGAATCTGTAAACCCACCGTGATGAAAACCAACGCCAAACCGTGGTAAACGATCGTCTTCAACACATCAACATCAAGGATGGTTGGATCGATATACCTTGCAACAATGCCAATCACACCTGCAATAATCGCCAGCGGCAAACGAACTTTTCTACCTGTGGACAGCCAACGACTCAGCAACGAAGCCAATGCAAAACAGACCCCCAGACCCAAAAGGGTTTGCACCACTGGATTGGTAAAAAATTCAGACATTCTCTCTCCAGACAATCAGAATTGCGATACAGGTTGTGTAATAGGATAACACTATCATCACAACCTGTTTGCCTTTGGAGGTAGGATGGCACTCAATTGGAACAACACCCGTGAAATCGCCGAAGAACTCTATGATGCGCGTCCCGACTTACACCCTTTATCAATTCGATTCACCGAACTACACCAATGGGTCATCGAATTAGAAGAGTTCGATGGCGATCCCGAAGCTAGTACCGAAGGACACTTGGAGGCAATTCAAATGATTTGGTACGAGGAGTGGAAAGAAGACAATCCAGACGCGGACGACCCCTATGACTTCTCTCGATAAACCAACGGCTCATTGCTGGTCAATCGAGGTAGCGCGAATCGCGACTCGGAAACCATAATTGCCATCCCAAAAATCAGATTCCGACTGAATTCGTTTGGCGGCACGCATCGCATAGGGTTCATTCCCCCACCGTCCACCACGCAAGGTATGTTCTTCATAACCAGTCCCCACATGGTTGGTTGTGGCATCGAGGGGATAAAAATCGAATCGGTCGTGGGTCCATTCCCAAACATTTCCGTGCAAATCGTAGAAACCAAAGCCATTGGGTTCTAATAAGCCTACCGGTTGGGCTTGGTCAGTCACCCCACAAAACCATGCCAAAGTTCCCAATCGGGTTCCATCGGACAACAGGTGATCTCCACAATCAAAAGGAATACCCGTTGGCAATTCCCCACCACCATTGGGTGTCCACAAAGCACTGGTACTTCCTGCGCGAGCGGCGAGTTCCCATTCAGCCTCCGTTGGCAATCGAAAACCAGCACAACGGTAAATCCCCTCTCCTTGAAACTGATCTTTGACAGTACACTGGATGTCTCGACCTGAACCAATGCAATCATAACATGCCACTAGTCCTTCTCTTTGAGAGAGATAGTTGGTGAATCCAACTGCCATGTTCCAACTGATGAACTGGATGGGACAATCATCATCGACACAGTTGGCATCGCCCAATTGATCATCGTCAGCATAGTCAAACCACAGACCACGAGTCACCTCGGTACTCGAAAGATAAAAGTCTTCGGTCAAAGTCACCACAAACGGTGTCTCCGAACTCTCTACATTCTGATCGGACTCTGGATGGGGTTGCCGACCATTCTCGGTTTCTGGTGAGCCCATACGAAAAGTGGTTGCCTCAACACGGAGTAAGGTCAGCCCTTGCACGGAGGTCTGCTCATCACCCACCAATGCTCGTTCTGGAGAATAGACACCGAACTCTGGAATCTCCCCTTCTCGACAAGCCAACAACATCCAACCGAGTACAAACCACATGTTTGTAGGGTATCACAACCACCCCATAAATCACTGTGCTAAAATGCTCTGCAACTCCTGAACGCGTTCTGTGGCTTGTGTTTTTTGCGCCAATTGCAACCAGACTTCCAAATAACCTCGACTCAATCCAACCTTGGGTCCCTGTTCAGCAAATTGAAAAGCCTCAGCAACCCGATCGCTTTCCAACGCCGAACGCAGATAAAACTCGGCACTTTGATGATGGTGACGTTCTTTGGTGGTCGCTTCCAAGAAGCAATCGGTCGCTTCTGAAAATTCAGCCTTTTGGGCATGATGCATTCCACTCAAATGCCAAGCGTATCCGGAATGGGGAAGTACATCGGTGGCATGAGAAAATAAGGCTTGATCGCTCGACCAGACCATCGCACGAGTCCAATGCCCATACCCCAAGAGTACACAAAGAGCAAACACCGTCGGTCGCCAACGGTTCGATTGCAAATGTGAATAGCGATTATCGTGTACCAAATAGACTGATACAATCCATACCCAGCCCAACGATGCCAAGTATAAATACCGTTCCGCCGCCAAGTACCCAACCCAAACCGGTGGCAAACTAATACAAAGTGCCCCGATCACAATCAACCACCCCATGCGTACTTTGGCATTGAACAATACGGTGAGACAAAGCAACCACCCCAATCCCACTTGCCAAAGGGGTAGAACCCATACATCACGAACTGGTACCAAGGGATAGGGAATCGCCAAGCCAAACCAACCAGCCCCAATCGTACGGACACTAACCCAGAAGACATCATCAAACCCTGGTGGTAAAACGGTTTCTACCCCCAGCCAGCGACGTAACAGCCAGATGACAACGATCGTTCCCATCGAAACCAGTAGCCACAGTGGTGGTCTCCGCAAGTCTGATACGGTCAAGTTGCATAGACCATAAGCGATGATTGGAACCACCGCGATTTCTTTACACAACATGCCCACCAGAAGCGCCAAAGCAACCAAAACACCTGAACTCGCCCGTTGAACCAATACGACTGCCCACAATCCAAAATGAACTGCCAAAATGTCAGGGAGACAACTGACCCACCCCAACACCTCACTTTGGATTGGGTGCAACAGAAAGAACGCTGCGGCTATTCTGGCGACAGTTTGCTGTTCAAAGGCAGTCTCAATCCAACGGTACACCAGCAAACCGGTCCCCAAGTGTACCAACCAAGTGATGAGATGCAACCCAAACACACTGGGAACCAAAGCCATGATGGTCATCGGAATGGGTCGATAGTACTGGGTGGCAATCAGACCACCTTGGACTGACTGTCCCCAAATATCACCAATCGATTCTAGTTGCCAAAGTCCATCAGACAAGAGTAGATGATCATCCCAAACCAACCCACCCCACAGATAGGGTATCAATAACAGTCCACAACCGAGATACCACCAAACAAAGCGACTCATTCAATCCCCCTACCAACAACTGGATAGGGCATCCGATGTCGACCATCTCCGAAAGTCAACCCGCTTGATGGAGACCACGCAGGGATGGTCAAGGTTGGTACGGCTGTCCAATTTGAAGTGGACCACACCCGCAATTGATCACCGCGATGAATCGGCTCTCCAAACAGTTGGGTATAGATGTTTGCCAAATGGGGAACCAATCCGATCATCGGTCTTGGAAACAGTTTGGCATCCAAAACCACCAAATCAATTCCCAATGTCCGTAGGCTTTCCATATCTTGACCGGTTATGCTGATCGTTTGGGCTTCTGAACCAAGTTCAAATTTTGAGAGCAGATTCAACAAGCGATGGTTGGCAATCTGTTGATCCCACTCTCTGGGACGAACACGGTCTACCCACATCCCATGCCC
>CAKZLX010000422.1 GCA_937127265.1 uncultured Pseudomonadota bacterium | reverse complement strand
TGCGAGGAAGTCAATCCAACGTTGTGCCAAGAGGCGGAGGCCAATGGTGTGACAATCCCTGATTTACAGGAAAACAAACGCTTGTTGGGGATAAACTGGCAACAGTCGTTGAGTTACGCGATCAATCTCAACAATCAGTTGCAAGTGAACGTACCTTTTGTGATCCAAGACAAACAGTATACTTTTACCGATGTGGATACCGGTGAAGACTACACACCACCCAATGAGTATGCCTCGATTCTGCACCCTAGTGGTCGAATGATTGGGTTTGGAGATATTCAACTGTCGGCCCAACACTACTTTTTCTTATCGAGTGTGGTGGTTGGAATGGAAGGTGGAGTGCGATTACCCACTGCATCAACCAATTTTAATGAGTACTCTTTGTTGGAGTATCACCAGCCGTTGGGTACAGGAACATTTGTACCGACTACCAGACTGATCTTGTTTTCCAGAGGTGAAAAACAAGGGGTGTTGTCAACGATGGGTGCACAAGTTCCCTTCTATGAAAACAAAGAGGCTTATCGAACTGGTGAAAGTTTCAACCTGGATTTGGGATATTGGAGACGTTTTAGCGAGCAAGGTGTGGTCTTATTGGGGCAATTATCTGCCTTGCACGAAAACCGAGACCAATGGCACGGCGTCGATATTCCTTATTCTTATCGGTCGTTTTTACGCGCATCAGCCATGGGTACTTATGCCTTTTCTGACAATTTGGAAGGGATGATCCGTATGGAAATGCAAGTCAATCGTTGGGTGTGGCAAGACAACGTCATGGACATGGAGATCAACACCACACCGGTGGTTAATTTTGGCTTGACTTGGTTGTAGGCAACTCTTTTTGAATGACTTCCAACAGCACTTCAAGCGAAGCCGGTTTGGGGATCCGATCGTGGACGATATCGCCTAAGATTTCCAACAGTTCAAAGTCAGTACAGGCAGTGTGGGTCAAGACTTTTGGTGGGTTGGGACGTTTGTCGAGAAAGTCAAGTACGGCGATTCCACCGAGGTGTCGCATGTTGTCTTGATACTCTTTTGTTCGAGGCCCTAAACTCTCGGCGATCTTGCTGCCTAGTGGTAGGAAGATGTCCATCACAATTAAATCTGGGGTGTGTTCGCTCAACCACTGGATACTTTGATGTGCGGTTTCGGTGACCACAATTTCGCAGTTGGGGATTGCTTCTTCTAAAATTTCAATGGCCAAGGCGAGATGGTAGGGTTCATCGTCAATAAACAATACTTGTGGCACGTGAGTTCCAATTTGCAGGTGTCTAAATGGGTACTTTCGGATAGATGATACTATATGAAATCCCAACTGTTGTCATCTATTGTTCTATGGACTGCAGCATTTTTATCCAATGCTTGTTCGGACCCCTTTACCGTTGATCGCCATGACTTGATCACCCCGCGAATTATTGGTGTACGACAGGTAGATACCGTTTTGGAAGTGCAAGTCTGGAATGGAGACCGTTTGTATCACACGGTGACTCCTGTCGTGGAATGGTTGGATGATACACAAATGGTGGTAGCCAACGGTATCTCCGTGGATGTTGAGACACTGGACTCCACCCCAAGCATGGTTCGGTATACCGATCCCACGGGTGATACACACTTGGCGACTTTCGTACTTGAACCCAGTACACTCAATTTAACTCCCATCTTGTATGCGCTACCCGAGACCACCGAGTTTGCACTGGATGCCCGTTTGGCAGAAGAGGGTACTCTCTTGACGGAGGGGGCAGCTCCTGATGCGTTGCGAATTGCGATGTCGGTATCTTCTGGGGAACCAACTCCTGATACTGGTAAAATGCGTTGGATGACGGTGGACGGAGAAGGAACATTTTTGGAACGGTCGGCTTTGGAAACTGATTTCTTTCGGGCTGCTATCTTGATGGATCGCGATGAACTGATCGAGAATACGCCTCTTGAGATGGAGCAGGCTACTGTACTCGGTCTTTATGTTAGTGGAACTGGACAGAACACTTGGACCTGGTTCGATCTGTGGTATACCGAAACCACTACGATTACCCACGCCAATCGAGAGTTGGCAGTCTCAGAACTTCCAACAGATTGGACAGTTGGTCAGCCGATTGCAGTGGAATTGGAATGGCAATCCGAAGTAGGAGACTGGCGTTTACAGAATCCAAGTGTGGACATTGCTGATGTCAACAATCCATCCTGTGCGCCTGTTGAATCGGCCTTCTTTCAGTGGTCTTGGTTGGAAATGGGCTATTGCACGGTTGATGATGTCGATGGTCTACGTATTGTGTTGGAGACCCGATGATTGGACTGTTGTTCTCCTTAATATCGTTTGCTGTAGCTGACACCCACACCGTACAGTTACGGGAAGTGGGTACGGACTTGCCAGTGGTTGCTGAGGTCCGTTGTGGTGAGCAACGTATTCAAAGCACGATTGAAGGTATGTTGACCTTGGATATATCCTGTGAAACGATTCAAATTAGTAGTGCCTATCACCACCCCCTAGAACTGTCGGTTTCTGCTTTTCAAAAATTGTCTACCATTCCTTTGCAACCTCTCAAACAACAAGAAACAGTATTGATTGAGGCTAAAAGAGCACCTGCTCATGCTCAAAGTTACGGCTTGGACACTGAAGACCTAGAACGCACCCCAGGTAGTTTTGATGACCCCATCCGTCTGATTCAATCGTTGCCGGGGACGGTGTCTACCCGTGAATATGGACCCAATGCTGGGTCGGTGATCTTGCGAGGGGCTGCGCCGACCGAAAGCCGTCTGTACATTGATGGTGTTGAAGTCCCTTATTTGTACCATTTTGATCAATACGCTTCCATTCTTCCGACCAAACTGGTTGATAACGTGTTGATTTACCCCTCGAACTTTGGCACATCATACGGAGATGCCATCGGTGGAATCGTTGCTCTGGAATCCAAAGAAGCCAGCGCTGATAAACCAACTGTCTATGCACAGGCCAATCTGATCATGGCCGGTGTGCAGGCGACGACACCTGTTCAAGTGAACGGAAAACAAGCAGGGGTGCTCTCCATCAGTGGTCGTCGTTCCTTTGCAGATTTGTATGAATCAAGCAATGAGCAATACAGTTTGTGGCCGGCTTTTTCGGATTATGTTCTTCGATACGATGTTCGCAATGCCGAAGGTCACCATTTTCGATGGACTGCGCTTGGCTCGATGGACAAGTATGGACGGTATATTTATGATGCTGATGATCTAGATCCCTATGAGCGTAGTATCAACCCCAATTTGGAAAAGAAACGACGTTTTGATGGTGGGGTTTTTCGCTGGGACTGGCGAAGTGATACCTATCGAGCACGAACTTCGGTGGCGGTGATGCGTGACGATTGGCAAGCCAGTTTGGCATCGCTCGAACATAGTGTCCCTGATTCTCAACGCCGATTGGATCGCTATACTTGGTTGCGTCATGAG
>CAKZLX010000421.1 GCA_937127265.1 uncultured Pseudomonadota bacterium | reverse complement strand
CTTTTAAAGTTTCAAAAACTTTGGCGTACAAACCTTTTTCTTTAGCCCAATAAGCATTTTTCCAACTGGTGGCATCTAAAGTCAATTCGCTTAAAGCTGCTAAACCTATTTTACGTTTTACGGCTGGCTCTATTACAAAGCATCTCAACAGCCAACATCAACAGTGGAGGCACAATGAACTTGTGGAACCTCATGCGTCCACTACTCTTTAAAATGGATGCAGAACAAGCCCACCGTTGGACTTTGGAGAAAATCGATGATTACCCAGACTTAATCAACAATTTCCTCCGCATCACCAGTTATCTACCCACCCCAGATCAAGCGGTGGAGGTTGCAGGTTTACGCTTTGCCTCTCCGATTGGTTTAGCCGCCGGACTAGACAAAGATGGTGAAGGCATACCGGTCTGGGAATCAGTTGGCTTTGGTTTTGTGGAAGTGGGAACCGTCACCGCCCACCCGCAACAAGGAAACCCACAACCACGCCTTTTTCGCTTAGCAGATGAAGAGGGCATCATCAATCGTATGGGCTTCAACAATCTTGGATCAGAGGCTTTGATGCATCGAATCATTGCCTTACGTGAACTCAATATGTGGCCCAGTATCCCAGTGGGTGCCAATGTTGGCAAGTCGAAAATCACCCCCTTAGAAGACGCGGGCAATGACTACCGAACCAGCATCAGTCGACTCCAAGGACTGGTTGACTATTTCACCGTCAATGTATCTTCACCCAATACCCCCGGCCTTCGCGATTTACAATCGGCAGAAAACCTCAAGAAATTGTTAGACGTTGCCCTCCCTGCAGCCGAAAACACCCCTGTATTTGTCAAATTCGCCCCCGATATGAACGCCAATGACCTCCAAGAAGCCATTGATGCAGTGATCGAAATGGGTGTATCTGGCATCATTGGTACCAACACCACCAACTCTCGTCCCTTTGGCACAGACCGATATGGAGAAACTGGTGGTTTGAGTGGTGATCCCCTGTGGTCTTTGGCCCGCGAACAGATTCAATACATTCTGCAAGTGGTAGATGGTCGGGTTCCAGTCATCGGTGTCGGAGGGGTCAACAGTCCTGAGCGTGCACAAACCTTACTCAACATGGGGTGTGCTGCCGTACAATTGTACTCCGCCTTGATTTACAAAGGACCATGGTTGATATCTGAAATGAATCGACAGATCAAACGATAATCTCCTACACTTGCTTCCGGCGTAAACTAGCCAGTGTATTGGAGGATGCTAGAATCCCAAGGTCACCGGGACGTAGTTCAGCCGCATTGGCTTCATCGGTATCAATGTGCATTTCTAGGACATACTTGGGCGATACCCGTACCAATACATCACCAAAGATCAAATCTCGCCCCGAACCATCGATGGCAACCTCCACCACATCTTTGTCTTCCACGCCGAAAGCCTCTGCGGAAGCAGGGTCCATGTGAATGTGTCGTCTGGCACAAATCAGGCCTTCCTTCAAGGTTAATTCACCAGCAGGTCCCACCAATTTGACACCGGGTGAATTGCCCACATCACCAGAATTGCGAATCGGTGCATCAATACCCAAGGTATATTCATCGGTACGCGATATCTCCACTTGACAAGCCGGACGAACTGGTCCGATCACCCGAACGCCTTTGATGGTTCTTTTTGGTCCCACCAAGTCAACCTTTTCATTGCAGGCAAACTGCCCAGGTTGGGATATCGGTGCTTTGACGGTCAGTGTTGCACCCTTACCAAACAAAATCTCGACGGCTTCTTGGGTCAAATGGAGATGACGAGCCGAAACCGCAATCGGAATCCCTTTGGGTGTAGTGACTTTGTCGCAATCTGCCAACAAGTGTTGGGTATCTTTGGCAATCATTTGCTCTTCATCGGCTCGGACGGCAAAGATTTTGTTACGTGAAGCATAGTGAGACACTTCCACCACTGTCTTTTCAGTCGAAGGTCGTTGGGTATTGGCATCTTCGTCCAAACGAAGTCCCAAAAACGAAAGATTCTGACAGACCCGAGCCCGAATCACAGTAGCATGCTCACCAATTCCACCGGTAAACACCAAGGCATCCACCCCACCCATCACCGCCGCATAAGCACCAATATACTTACGCAAACGATGCACGAAGACATTGATCGCCAACCGACAACGATCGTCGCCATCAGCCGCCCGTTCTAAAATGTCACGCATGTCATTCCCCACGCCCGACAATCCTTTAAGACCACATTCTTTGTTCAAAAATCGGTCCAATTCTTCGACTGACCAGCCTTCTTTTTGCATGAGGGTCATTAGGACACCCGCATCAATGTCTCCCGCTCTGGTTCCCATGACCAACCCTTCCAAAGGCGTCATCCCCATCGAGGTTTCAATGGAACGTCCGTACTCTACTGCACAGACAGATGCCCCATTACCCAAGTGACAAACCACCAAGCGCAACTGATCAATCGGCGTGTCCATCTGTTGTGCGACTTGTTCAGCAGACCAACGATGAGATGTTCCATGAAATCCGAAGCGACGCAACCCGTGTTTTTCAGCCATGTCTTGATCGATGGCGTAAGTTTTAGCCCGTCGGGGTAAGGTCGCATGAAATGCAGTATCAAACACAGCCACTTGCAATACATCTGGAAAGTGTGCTTGACACAATTCAATACCAGCAATGTTAGCGGGAATGTGCAGGGGTGCCAAATCGGTGAGTGTTCGTAAAGTGTCCAAGACCGTATCAGTAAGACGAGTGGGATGAATAAAGGTTTCACCACCATGTACCACCCGATGGCCCACTGCCTCAATGGGCTCATCTATCGCCAAGAGCAATTGCCCTATCGCACTCGCATGATCGCAATTCCCCAAGGTTCTTGTCTCCGAACCAGACTTTAAGATACAGTCGGGAGTTCCTATTCTTTCAACCCGAAAAGAATGTAGACGTTGTAGATCGTCTCGGGTAAAAACATCTGCTTTGATACTGGAAGATCCACAATTGAGAACCAAAATAGCCATACATCACCTCTTGTTTTTAGAGAGAGATAATGGGTTTATACAGACCTGTCCAACTTACAAGGTAAAACGAAAATCCTTCAACAAGACACCCGGAAGGTGAGCAGAGTCGGTCGAGCGATTGTAATAGGAGGAGGCAGACAACAACAAGTCTCTTTCAACCGTCAAGGCTTCCAGTTCACTACCCAACATGCGATGAATGGTATCGTCAAAGCGCATCACGTTCAAAGGAGCAACGATTTCTCCACCTTCTACCCAAAAGGTGGCAAAACGGGTCATCCCAGTCATCCTTCCTGCCGAACGATCAGAATAGTTGAGATACCAAAGGTTGCCAATCCATACCCCTGTATCCAATTCTTTCAAGACATCACTGGTCGGTAGATCACCAGCCTGTACGGCCAGTGAATCAGGACTTTCCATCCCATTGGCACCAGTCGTATCCACACCAAACTCTTTTGCGGAACGTGGTGATACCAATGCACCACTCAACTGTCCTTGTTCGATCAACGAAACACTTGAGGGACGGCGAAAACCATCCGCTTGAAAGTCAGGCGCCACACCACCACCGACATCTTCAGACAATGAAAATTTGGCAGACAGTTGCTGGTTTCCTTCCAACAGTCCCAATAAGGGAGTGGTTTTATTTTTGTGTGAGGCCAAACCAAACCCACTCCAACTCAGCAGATCCAAGATTTCAGACAAGGCTACTGGAGATAAGTAGGCGCGTACCGAGCCTGGCGCCAAGGTTTTAGAAGGACGTGCCAACAAAGCCAATTGCTGTTTGGCTTGTTCCATTTTTTGAGCAAAAATATTGCTGTCCCATTTCTTGCCGGCGTAACCAGACTTGACGGCTTTATCGACCGAGTGCACCAATGACCAATCCCAATTGAAGTTGTGACTGGCAAACCAGTTGCGCTGTCCAAAAGAGTTGGCAAAGGCACGGTAATTACTTCCCGAAGCCAAAATCCCAACACAATCCAATCCTGCAGAGGCGGTGAGAATGTTGTCCACCATATCGGCAGTGTCAATCAGTTCATTGGTTTCAATTTGCTCTGAACTGTCCACTGTTTCATTGATCAAGAGATGTGGGTCTTGGGGCAAGTGAGGCAACAAGTCTCGTAACGAGTCCAATTGCGAAGCCA
>CAKZLX010000420.1 GCA_937127265.1 uncultured Pseudomonadota bacterium | reverse complement strand
AGTGGTAGTGGAAGGGGCTTTCGCAGTGGATTCAGCAGTGCAGTTACAAGGCAAAAAGAGTATGATGCGTGAGATTGAACCATGGATGGAAACACCAACATCCACCGAACCAATAGTACTCTCCTCCAAAGCCTTACGTGGGATGAAACGGATTTTGAGTGGGTATCTGTCGCTCAAAGATGCTTTGGTTGAGGATGATCTGGAACGTGCCAAACGAGAGACTCTTGTTTTAAAAGGACGGGTGGAGAAGGTTGAAAGTAGTGACTTTGAACCATCTGCCCAACAAGATTGGCTGGCTTGGCAACAGCAGTGGGTCGCCATCTTAGATCGTATGGAGAGTGCTTCAGATGTGGAAACTTTGCGCAGTGAGTTTGTGCAATTGTCTAATCAGTGGGTCTACTGGTTGAGAAGAGTGGGAACCTTTGAACAAACCTTATACCTAGAATACTGTCCGATGGCCGATAACAATCAAGGTGCGATCTGGGTTTCCACGTCCAATGAAATTGCCAATCCTTATTTTGGGGCTTCGATGTTGCGTTGTGGAGAGGTGCAAGAAACCTTGTCACCCGATTGATACCTCTAAACCGTAGATTGGAGGAGTCGTTTACAAGGCAGATAGACATTCCCGAAGTCTTGGCTATATTGGAACAACACAACCTAATTGGAGTCCTGTTATGTCCACACCAGAAACTGATTTATTTGCCGACAAATCTCAAGAGTGGGATGGAAACCCCGTCATCCAACAATTGTCCTACAATGTGAGTCGTGCCATCGTTGAACACACGACCTTGTCTAAAGAGATGACCCTAATTGATTTTGGTGCTGGGACTGGTTTGATTGCCAGTGCGGTGGCACCACGAGTACAGAAAGTTTTGGCGGTCGATATCTCGGAAAGTATGCTCGAACAGTTGGCATCTAAAACACATCTGCAAGGTGTCGTAGAACCGATTTGTCAAGATATTACCGAGCAACCCTTGGGTGTACAAGTCGATGGTATCGTTAGTGCGATGGCTTTGCATCATGTTGAAGATACTGCACGGTGTATTCAAATCTTTGCCGATCATCTTCACACCGGTGGTTTTGTGGCTTTAGCGGATTTGGATACCGAAGACGGTACGTTTCATCCACTGGGTATTGAAGGTGTTTTTCATCATGGCTTTGATCGTATTGAACTCCAGCAAAAGTTTGAAGACGCAGGGTTTACGGATGTACAATTTCTGACTGCGCATACAGTGCAACGAACGCCAGACGCCCCACAGTACCCCATATTTTTGGTGACTGCCCGCAAGAAGTAGGCTGGATGTCCTGATGCATTGAGCGACAACTTTGGTATAGTGCCAACAGAAATCTTTGCTTGGAGCCTGTTATGCATAAAACCATTTTTTCGATTGCCACACTGATCGCTTCGGTGGCATTGTTGGTATCATCAATATCCAATTCTTTTGCCTACCCTCAAGGACCCAATATCAGTTTGGGAAGCAACCCCATTGTCAGTTTCAATTGCAATAGTACTGGATATACCGTTCCAGCAACCAGTGATTATATTATCACAGATTTTATCGCGGTTTCAAGCAGTCCATATATGCAGATGGATGGTGGTAATACGATGTACTTCAACTTTTCAGGGAACTCAACCTTGATGACTGGGTATAGAGTGCCAGCTGGTACACAGATTACCTGTGGTAGTGGTGGTATTCATATTTCAGGGTACTTGGTGCACCCATAAAACAGATTGGATTAGTCGACATCCATGTTGTGATACACCTGAAGGACATCGTCGTCTTCTTCGATTACATCAATCAGTTTCATCACCTGTTCAAAGGTCTCGTCGTCGATTTCCTTTTTGTTGTTGGGGATTCGTTCCAGACTGGCTTCTTCAGGCGTAATGCCCAATTCTTCTAGTTTGGCTTGAATGGAACCAAAATCTTCTTTGGCACCAGTAATGATGACATCCTCTCCATCTGGTTCCACTTCTTCAGCTCCTGCATCGATCATCTCCAACATAAAGTCGTCTTCATCTAAACCCTTTTCATCCAATTGGCTTTGGGGGACTTCAAAAACAGACTTGTGGTCAAACAGAAACTGTAATGAACCTGATTGTCCAAGTGTTCCACCATTTCGAGAAAAGTAAAAACGCATGTTGGCAACCGTACGGGTGACGTTGTCGGTAGAGGTTTCTACAAAAACTGCAACACCACCAGGTCCATAGCCTTCGTAGACCACATCGGAAAAATTGTCTCCATCACTGCCCAGACCTTTTTTGATTGCGCGTTGAATGTTGTCTTTGGGTACATTGTTTTTACGACATTTATTTAAGGCAACCCGCAATAGGAAATTGGTGTCCGGATCCTCACCACCCCGCTTAACGGCACGGGTAACTTCAAATAGAGCTTTGGTGTAGACTTGACTTTTAAGTTTGTCTTGTGCTCCTTTGCGAGCAGCGATTTTGGCGGATTTTCGTCCCATAGTATCCTCTGTTTGGTTTGATCGTACACTTGTTAACACAATTTGTAAACGATGCTCAACCTTTCAGTTCCTCTCTGTATGGAAAAAAATGGATAAAGCGCAATCATTTTTCGACATTCCAGTTTGATTGACATATATTGAGATTGAAATCCATACAAGTGTGTTCTCTGAATCCTTGCTTGCGACTTCATTTCTTAATTTTTCGAGTGAGAGGGATACCCTATGGGAACCAATATTTATGTGGGCAATTTGCCTTATTCTGTTCGCGATGCGGACTTGTCTGAACTTTTTTCTCAATTTGGTGATGTAAAATCTGCCAAAGTGATCATGGAACGTGAAACCGATCGCAGTAAAGGATTTGGCTTTGTAGAAATGGAAACTGAAGATGGAGCACAACAAGCTATCGCCAGTTTAAACGAACAAGACTTCAAAGGTCGTAATCTTCGCGTTAACGAAGCACGTCCTCGTCCAGAACGCAAACCATACAACAACCGTAACCGTTACTAATTTACCGGTGTAATCCCACGTTACGTGGTTAGGTGATAGACTCAACAGAAATATTCATTCACTGTTGATGTTGTATAAAAAACAGCCCTCATGTCCCAAACAGAATATATTCTAGGTGACATGGGGGTTTTGTGTTGCTACTCAAACTGGTATTGTTGCTGGGCATTTTACCATGGTGTGTGTCACCATTTTTTGCGTTGTTGCTGCGTCAGTTTGTCCCGACCTTTCACACTGTTGCCTCTCTCTCTAGATTAAAAAAGCCCCAACATTGGCCCAAACTAAGTGTGTTGGTACCGGCGTGTAATGAAGAAGATACCATTGAAGGATCACTCCGCACCCTCTTAAAACAAACCTATCCCAATTTGGAAATCGTGGTGGTCAACGATCGTTCAACCGATAGGACCGCTGAGGTGATTGAACAATTGGCCAGTGAGGATACACGGATTCGTTCTTTGCACATTGACAGGTTGCCTGAAGGGTGGCTGGGTAAAGTACATGCCTTACACTGTGCGGCACAACAGGCCAGTGGGGAATGGTTGTTGTGTACGGACGCTGACATTCATTTTGTACCCGATTGTTTGGAGCGGGCAGTCCTTTATGCTGAACGTGAAAATCTGGATCACTTATCCTTATTACCACGGATGACCTCGCGTTCTCAATGGGCGCGATTTGCCATTGTCTCTGCTTTACGTGGTATTTTGATTGCGGTCAAACCATGGCATGTCAACGACCCTGAACGTCCAGAGGGTGTGGGGGTGGGTGCGTTTAACTTACTTCGTCGTGTGGCTTTTGAGGATACACAAGGGTTTGAGTGGTTGAAGATGGACGTTGCTGATGATGTGGCGCTTGGTCAATTGATGAAGAATGCTACTGGTCGCTCTCATGTATTGTTGGCCTATGAAGATATCGAAGTCGAGTGGTATCCAACCGTTGAACGGGTATTTCTTGGCTTGGAAAAAAATGCCTTTGCCCAAGTTGCTCGCTGTGATTTTCGACAAGGGATGTTGGTCGGCGGATTAGCATTGTTCATCGCTTTTGCCCCACTATTGTTGTGGCTGATAGGAGAACACTTTTGGGCTACCGTACCCGTGGTTGGAGCGGTGATAACCAGTATGATCTTTCATCAAAGTCTGGGACTGTCGATGTTGGACTGTTTGGGCTCTTTCTTTTTTGGCGATGCCTTGATGGGTGCGGTCATTCTTCGTTCAACCTGGCTTGGAGAAGAACGAGGGGGCGTGATTTGGCGTGATACCGTCTATACTTCGAGTGACTTACAAGCCGGTATGCGGGTGCACTTTGGAGATTGGCTTACCGAGTGGTTGAGCCGATTTCGGTAAGGCGGTTCTATTTGGTGGGCTTCTTGTAGGGCCATCCAAAATCTTGTTCGGCTTGGAAAACAACCCGATGACCTTCTTTGATATTAATAAAATCTTCCGGCACATTTCGAATCCAAAAACGACCTTGTCCGACTACCACTATCACATATCCTTGACACAACAGGGCTTCCACGATTCGTAGTGCCACTGAAATACCGTACATCATCCAAAACTCATGGACGTTGTGTTCTTTGGCCAATTGGCGCGCCAAATTGCGATGACCACCACAGGGACCCGTTTCATTTTTCCAGTATTGATAGGAGGAGCCTTGTTCTCTTGGTATGGGGGTGTTGGTAGCGGGGGTTACAGGTAGCAATTCAAAAGAATAATGACTTCCACGACCGTTGTTTCTGGGATCTTTGTACATTTTTTGCACCCGTTCGGAAAGTGGTTTTCGGGTTTTGATCCAAGTACGACCTTTGGTACTTACATTCATCGCAAACAATTTGTCCAACTCGAATTCTCGCGCAGTCATTTCTTTGGCAAAGTGTTTAAGTGCGATTCGTACAGTATTTTCGGAGAGGATGTTCTTTCGTGTTTCTTCGGTCATGTGGTACCACACCGGTTCGGTATCCAAGCGGGTAAAGTTTTTACCCCAAGCACTTTTTGCAGGTTTGTATTCAATCGTTGGAAGTGTGACGGTGTGTGGTTCGGGTAGTGTCATGGTAAGCTCTGGTTGAAAAAGTGATGGTGGAGAAATATTTTATTGTACTTTTGATTCAAACAAGTATATAGTATTTCTTGTAAGATGTACCGTCTTATTTGCAATCGGGTTCCCTTTCCAAATAAAGGGGATTCACTAATATTGTAATCCTCCGGATTATTCATGAAAGGTCTGCTTGGGCAGGCTTTTTTATTTTAGGTATTTGCTTTCTCGTTGAGGCATTTTGACTGTTTGGGTTTACAATCTTCTATGATATAGTCAACTCATAAAATAAGGAGAGGTTATGGAACAGGTTTCTCGGTTGGTCACAGCGATCGCCTTATTGATTGCCTCGATGGCACTCTTGGTGTACAGCATGTCCAATGCAACGGCTTTTCAAAGTGCGGCAGTCAGTCTTGGAGCAAATCCGGTGGTCACTTTTTATTGCTATGCCAGTAACAACACCTATACTGTGCCGGCAGGGATGGATTTTATCATTACGGATCTTTCCGTACCATCGGGGTTTGGTATCAAGTCAGATAGTACCACGATTTGGGAGCACTATGGTTCTTCCTCAAATACCTCTAAGTCGCATGCTTTTAATACTGGCTTGAAGGTGTCATCGGGCGCTGTGGTGAATTGCTCTGGATCGGGCTACTTGTCGGGTTATTTGGTGCAGAGTTGATTTTTTTGAAAGAATTCTCCGAACTTTTGTGTTTATTTCGTGTAGTCTATGAACAATACGAAAGGAGTTTCTATGTCATCAAAAGACCCCAAAGATTACGAAAAAGATTTTAGTTCCCAAAACTTTTTTGCCAAGTTGGCCAATCAAGCTGTCAAAGCAGGGAAGGAGTTGGTCGAGAATGCATTGATTTTGTACTATGTATTAGAAGATTCAGATACGCCGGCGTGGGCAAAAACAGCCATTATTGGAGCGTTGGGGTACTTTATCTCACCGATCGATTTCATTCCCGATTTGACACCAATTTTGGGGTATACTGATGATGCTTCTGTGATTGCCGCAGCTGTGGTTACTGTGACTCAATACATTAAACCAGAGCATAGAGCCAAGGCCAAAGCAACTGTCAAAAAATACTTGGGCTAGTGATAAAGTTGAGCGAGCAATCTTTGTCGTGATGTCACTAGGGTGTGGTACAAAGTTCGCCCCGTTAGATCTTGTCTTGAGATTACACGTTGAATCTGAAATGCATAACGTCACCATCTTTGACGACGTATTCTTTGCCTTCGATGCGTAATTTTCCGGCTTCTTTGAGTCCCTTTTCCGATCCGACATTGATGAGATCTGGGATGCTGTAGACTTCGGCTTTGATGAATCCACGTTCGAAATCGGTATGGATCACACCGGCGGCTTGGGGTGCTTTGAAGCCCTTTTTGATGGTCCAAGCGCGGATTTCCTTTTCCCCAGCGGTAAAGTAGGTTTGCAATCCTAAGAGATCGTAGGTGGCACGAGCAAGTTTATCCAGTCCTGGTTCATTGATTCCCAAGTCTTGCAAAAACTCAATCCGTTCCTCTTCTTCGAGTTCACTCAATTCGGCTTCGGCTTGTGCACAGACTTTGACCAGACCGGCTTCCAACTTGTTGGCGTGAGAGGCTACGGCTTTGACCAAATCATTGTCTTCGAGACTATCCCAAACGGTTGAGATGTCTTCGTGTTCACATTCCATATCCGCATCACAATACATGGTGATGTCCCAAGGTGTCTGTGACATTCCCCAGAGTTTTGCACGATAGTGGTCATCACATTCAATCACGATGTCAGCCACGTCTTGTCTTCCATCAAGAAAACGATTTTCGGTAACAAGACACACTTGTGCTTCAGGATAATAATCTTTTATGGATTCGATTAGATTGATTGCATAAGTGTAGAAATTTTGTTTCTTTGACGCAACAACTACAAAACCCTTACTTGGATTTTCCTTTGAGTTCATCAGGACACTCCATTCCCATATCTTTTAATTCACTTGTCCATTCTTCTTCGAAGGCTTCTTTTACAAGAATCATCGCATAAAGATTTACTTCAGGAACAGATTTTGCCCTGCGGAGTTTAGATTTCATTGCCCGATTTTTTGAGTTTTTGATTTCAGGAATCTCAAAGGTTTCAAGTTTGTATTCAAAAAGTTTCTCAAGTCGTTTTGCTTTTTGATGTTCAATCTCTTTTTGTCTTTGAAGTTCTGTCTCGGCTTCTTTTCTTAAAGCACGTTTGTCTGTATTATCATCAATGAGGTCTCTACCGAGTTGTTCGATACATTCATCCCACATCTCATTAGCATTACCTTTGTCATCTTTTGCACGAAGTTTATAGAC
>CAKZLX010000419.1 GCA_937127265.1 uncultured Pseudomonadota bacterium | reverse complement strand
CATCAAGATGCAGCTGCTGCGTTGGTTGAATACCGAAAGTCTTGTTCCTATGGGTATGAATTGGGGTGTATGGCACAAGCGGGCGTGATGTTTGACACTGCCACCTCTCAATCCGATTGGGCATTTGTGGCCACCCAGTTTGATCGAGCCTGTACCTATGGTCAAGTGGAACGATGTGGACAGTTGGCGAGATTGTATCACCATGGCAAAGGGGTCAAACGGTCATTGCCATTGGCCAAAGCGCTGTACCAAAGTACTTGTACCAGTGGGATTGCCTCCTCATGTCAGGCGATGGGTATGTTGTATTTGGAGATGTCTCCACCCAACTTTACACTGGCGGGAAAAACTTTTTTTGATGCTTGTGAAGGTGGCTATGCACCCAGTTGTACTCGCTATGGTTCGTTGGTGTTGGATGGTCAGTTGGATATACAAAATGTAGAATATGCTTTGCGTTTCATGAATAAAGGCTGCGATGCTGGTGATCTTGAAGGGTGTTTGGTATTGGCTGATGCCTATGCTAAAGGACGTGGTGTTGCAATGGATCAAGTGAAGGCCAAGCAGTTGGCGACCCAGACTTGTGATGCTGGATTTGGCCAGGGTTGCTACGTTCTGGCCCAAATTGGCGAGTCGGAAACAGTTTGGGGTACGGAATCCAGTATGGATACGGATGCTTTGTATCAACAATCCTGCACTTTGGGATATGGTTATGGTTGTTCAGAGATTGCATTGAGGGCTTTCTCCACAGGACAAGCAGATGCTTCTGTGCAAGAGAAGTTGGAGATTGGTTGTCGTGGTGGTGATGTTCGGGCTTGTTTGGCGATGGGTAATATTTTTCGAGTACAACCGACCAAGGCGTTGTCTTATTGGGATAGCGCCTGTTCTCTCTCCTCGATGGAAGGGTGCTTAGAAGTTGGTAAACATTGGAAAGAACAATCTGATTTGACCAAAGCCTCGGATTATTTCGAAAGAGTGTGTACCTTTGGTGATGATCGTGGATGTCAGGCCTTAGAACCGATCGCTTTTCAAGGAAAGTTTCAAGGGTTGGTTGAACGGGCGTGGCTCAGTAACCTCTGTCAGGTTTGGGGTGAAAATGATGCTGGAGACCTTCGTTTACTTGCCGAAGCCACTGGCGCCAATATGCAATTGCACGTTGGTCAATATGCTGGTTCAAAAGTGACAGTTTGGCATTTGGGTAACGAGGTGTTTTTGGATACTATCCAACGTGGGGAGAGTCGCTGGAATGTCGGTGGAAAATTGCCCAGTCAAGAAAACATGTGGACTACTGGAGAAGAACTCGATCATACCAAAGTAGAGGTTGAAACAGATGACCCATGGGGTGAGGAACAGGCGTTGGATTGGGATGTGTCGATCAAACACATTGAAGAATGGGATGTTTCTAAGGGAGAGATTAGTCGTGACTTTCCAGGAGAAAAGACGGTTATGTTGGGAGATAAAGGAATCGTCAATTTTGCCCGCAATGATGAGGTACTGTTTGGGCAGTGTGGATATTTTGGAAACTATCCTACCTTGAAAGTTGAGCATTGTTCGGATATTCAGGCGTTGATATTGGGTTACGTATTGATGGATTGTTCAGTTACGGGGAAACCTACATTTTTACCATAAAACATCTTTGGGGTTTCTATGACCGTTACACCACCATCGCCAGTTCGGTATGTTGCCACAAGTTTTCTCCGAGCCCTGTCTTTTCCTGTGTGGTATGGCGTACAGACGATCTCTAAGCGTTTGTTTCAACGCACGTCAACTTTGAAGATAGTGATGTCTGCCCAAAATATTCAGACTTGGCAACCGAGTTCTTCGCATTGGTTGTCACTTCAATCTGTCGTTCACAACCCTCAGGTGTCAACGGTGTGGTTGGTCTTGAAGACAATTCCTCAAGGTTGGAACACAATTTGGGCCTTTCGACAATTGCTACGCCAACTTAAATCGGCTGGTAAAACCATTGTGGTCTTGATTGAGTGTAGTGATGCTAGGGCATTGTGGATGACTGCTTGTGCCGATAAGATTTGGATTCAATATGGTGTTGAGCTCTTTTGGTCGGGTATTGGAGGGCGTCACAATTTCTATGGTGCTTTACTGGAAAAATATGGTGTACAAGCCGATATCGAGGCCGCTGGTGCTTTTAAGAGTTTTGGAGAATCCTTTACGCGAACTGAGCCGTCTAGAGCCAATCGTCAGCAATTGGAATCGCTCTATCAATCACTGTACCAAGAATTAATCGAAAATCTTCAATCCGACTCAGGACTGTTGAAGGAGCAACTCGAACCGTTGTTGCATCAAACACCGATTGCCAGTGAACGCTTGCTGGCCTTGGGATTGATTGAAGGGGAAGGCGATATTCATTCCGTAGAAGAAAGGCTCCAAGCGTATACCCATCAAGAAGGCCGGGGTTGTTCATTTTCCACCTTTCATCGCTGGCGAAAACGTCTGGCATGGTGGCATTGGGGGCGAATAGGTCGTCAAATTGCGATGGTTCATTTAGAAGGGAGTATCTCTGACTTTGGGGAAGACCAAGAAGGTATTATCGCTGACGTGGTGGTCTCTCAACTTGAAGCCTTGTGTGAACAAGATGAGATTGTTGCAGTGGTACTCAATATCAATTCACCAGGTGGTTCTGCGATTGCTTCCGATAGAATTGCTAGGGCGATACTTCGTTTGCGTAAACAGAAAAAAGTAATCGCTTATATGGGAGGTGTGGCGGCTTCTGGTGGATACTATATCTCAGCGGTCACCGATTGGATTTGGGCTAGTCCACAAACGATTACAGGGTCTATTGGTGTGGTCGGTGGTAAAATGGTATTGGGAAAAGCCATGCGAGAACAAGGGGTGCAAGCTCACACCATTGTCGCTGGTGGTGAGGCAGACTTTCTGGATTGGTGGTCTCCTTTTTCCGATGGGCAACGAGAGCGTTTTCGCCAATTCTTGGATCGTACCTATCGACGTTTCAAAAGAGTTGTGTCTGAAGGGAGACGTTTGCCAATGGAAGCAGTGGAAGACGTGGCGCAAGGACGGGTGTGGACCGGTACCCAAGCCGTAGAGTGTGGGCTTGTGGATCACCTTGGTACCTTAGAACAATGTCTGGTCGATCTCAGTGCTCGACTCCATACTTCTGTGGATAGACTGAACATTGTACATATTCGACATGAAGTTACAGGCTGGAAAAAGTGGCGAAAGAAACTCTTAGGTGTTGTCACGTCGTCTCCATTGTCACACAATCTTGAACAGAGTCTGTTGTCAGGCTTACCGCTTCTGTTGCGTTCGATCGCTCAGCATCCTCAAGAGCCACTGTTGCTTCTACCGATTGAAGTCGAGATGACAACCCAAAAAGATTAAAAGACGTGGGTTGGAAGAGATACCCCGAGGGCATCGTAAGACTTTTTGACCAAGGTGATCAGGTTGAAATCATTGATCTCTTGGGTACGTTTGTGGGCTTGTGCGAGGTATTGTTGTTGTAATGCAGGAATTCTTGCCAATGTCAGTAAGGATAGCACTTCCAGTTTGGTGTCCTCTTGGAGAATGGCTTCTTCTAGGGATTGGGTTGCGAATTGTTCGGCTTCTATCCAAGATTGGGTCACAATAGCCTGATTGGCTTTGCTCAATAAGTGGTCAAGATCTTCCGATTGTTTGGTGAGGGCAGTCAACATTGCCACCGCTTGACTACGCAATTCTTCAATCGCCTCCACACCCTTTTGATCATCGATGGCTTTGGCCAGTCTGATGCCGGTATGACAGTGGCGAAGGGCTTCCTTTGGTTGCCGTAGGTTCAGGTGGGCTTGGCAAAACCAAGCATGAAACCTCGGTGCCCAAAGAGGGTTTTCATCTAATACAGCAGGGAATTCACTCCAGATTTGCAACACGTATTCGGATTTTCCCTCCCGTAGAAATTGTAGACATCCATCTGCCAACTGTTGGATGTTGGGGGTCATGGTTGTTCACATTCTTGAGGGACATCCTCTTGATTTTCAGGGGAACCATCTTCTTTGAGACTGTCTTTGCTCAAGGCTTGCCAAATCATATAGGGATCGCTACCAGCAAAAATCATCGCTTGTTTAGAGGCTTCAATGGCTTTGTCAACTTGTCCGCTTGAACGGTATAATACGGCAAGTGTATCCGCATAATCAGAACGACCGGGGTTTTCCTCGACGATCTGTTGCATGGTGGTGATGTGACAAGGGAGGGTTTGGTGGGTCAAGGCATCATACCAAGCCTTACAATTGGCCCGTTCATCATCATCTGTCATCACACAATCACGTTCTTTTCCTTCGGTGGCGATCTCCAAAGCCAATTCTTTTTCATTGAGTTCCCACAAACTGGCCGCCAAAAAGTCCAAAGAGCCTCTGCGGGAGTTTCGGAGGGTTAAGAATGGTTCAATGGTGTCACGGGCAATCTGTTCATAAGGCGTACCGACGGCTAGTCTGGCTAGAAACCACAACGAGTGATTGCCCAGAGGGTGCTGTTGAACATCGGTTCGCAAGGCGGATACTGCACCCGTCAGATCTTCCGACAAGTGTTTCAATAAGGCTTTGTGTACCAGAAAGTCATTGGGATTGGCATTGTTTTGCGCCTTATAAAGGGCGACTTTGGCACCTTGAATGTCTTCTTTTAATAAGCTCCATTGAGATTGTACCCACAACGTTTCCACATCATTGGGATTGGTACTCAATTTTTTGCTCAACATCGCTTCGGCTTGGTCAAGTTTTCCTGTATAAAGATAGGACATGATCAGGGCTTGCGTGATTCCCATCTCGTCACGAATGGTCTCATCAATTTGTTCCAGTTCAACGATGGTATCGGCTAAAGCACCTGCTTGATAATAGTGATTGGCAAGTGCCAAACGATAAGCGGGGTTATTGTCTTTGGCGAGCATCCGTTTGAGTTTTCGCACTGCGGTACTGTCACGATCTAAGGCGAAGAGCAGTTGGATTTCCATCATTGGGTCCGCTTGCATGTCCCCTTTTTGTAGGGACCGCAAATAGTCTTCATGCAAGGTGTTTGCTGGACGCATTTCACGTGAGGGACGCAAGGAGACTTTTTCTTGTTGATAGCCAATGACCAAACGATGATTTTCCAGAACATGATGCCCAACGAGTGAGGTGAAACCATCTTCAGAAGGGGACAATAAAATGGCAGGGTCATCATAGGGTTGTGTGCTGCCACCGAGAGTTACCGTTTGAATCTTCACCGATTGGGTATTGAGCACGTAATCCTGAACATTGTTTTTATCGGCGCCAACACCCATGATGGTTTCTTTGCTGTCTTCGGCATGCTCTAATAATTGTGGGACATGGGTGGCATTTAAAATCAGTCCTGAAGATCCAGTGTCGATATTGGCAATCAGGGTTTGGATACTATTTTCTCCGAACTCCAATTCGATGGGTGCCAGAATGTGTTGGCCATCGTAACTGACGGTTTGCGCCTGTTTATCGAAGGTGAAAGTGGGGTGCAATTGCAATTGTTGTAAACCGTAGTCAATCTCAACTGTGAATTGATCCCAGATATTGTTTCCGATAATGCCGGCTATTGGAACCAAGCCCGATTGTGTTGGCAAGCCTTCCACGGCAACCGCAAAGGGGATTTGTTCTAGCGTTTGATCGCCAAAGGTAACGCTAGGAACAGTGGTTTCAATCCAAGGCACGCGACCGGATACACCAGAAAGGTAACCGTTTTTCCGTTCCACATAGAGTTCCATGGCATCGACCAAATCTTTACGGATCGCCGAAACCGAAGAACCAGTATCGATCATGAAATACTGCTTGCCAACCATAGGCAGAGTGACAGCAACAAAGAGTCGTTCACCCTTGTCTTGGCTCCGATAAATCGGGAGTGTGACACTATCTGAAAACAACGGTTTCAAAGTTGGTGTGTGAGGAAGACAGCCAAACAGCCATATCCATGGGCTCATCAAAAAATTCATGCGATCACTTCAGTAAAGGGGAGAGGGAGTATTTAGCCGTGGTATTTCCAGCGGCGATGACAAAACTATCGTTGTTCGTATAACACAATGTAGCATCACTCGATTCAGTCGTTCGACCCAAACGATGTTGCTTCCATCCAAAAGGACTTTGTTCAAGTATATAGACACCGCTCGTTCCTTGGGCCAGAATCAACGACTTGTTGCGATGTAGTTCAATATGGTTGATCGTATATTCATCATCTAGGATCGCCAAGGTTCGTCGGTCTACAAAAGATGGACCATAATAGACAGAGAGGCGCGCCTGTCCCATTTCAGAGTATTTGTAGTGCCAACCATCGCCCACCAAGAGATCTGAATGACCATCGGCATTGAGATCGGCAATCGTCAAACTACGAATCCCCCGAAAGTTTTGTAAGGGTGTTTTCTTTCCCTTTTCAAAGACGAATAAGTCGCCATCGGAACGGGGTGTATCGCCATAGAGACGACCGACGATGATTTTGTCGGGATTTTCTGGCAGTGGTTGTTGTCGCATTGCCATATTGGCTTCAAAGATGGGTTGGATGCTATCTTCGAGCCAACCCCCTTGAATGGTTGTTTTTTCAGAAAACTTGGCCAAATACAGTTTGTTATCGACGATAGATAAGTCAGTGATTTGATTGCGGTGACCACTATCTGTCCATACCGTTGCCAGCCCCTTTTTATCATAGCGGTAGACTGTCATGGGGGCATCCCGAAATCCTTTGGCAAAACCAGTGGCGAACCACAAACTGTTTTCGGTGCGAAAGTGTCTTTGCACTCCCGCGTTCAATTCAGTCGCTTGATTGTCAATATATAAAGTGCCATTGTCCACCAACAGAATCTCATCGTTCCCATCTTGATTGGTGTCTACACAAAAAACAGAACTGGCAGTTCGTAACTGTTCATGAGAAAAGGAAACTTCTGTGAAAGAAGTTGTGTTTTCTATGGTGGTGGGTTGAGTCAAGTCCCCTTGACAGGCTATATAGAATTGCAACAACATGGAAACCTCTGTTTTCAATGTGTGTGATATACCTTCAACCTATTCATCCAATTGCTCGGAGGCAATGATGTTTAAAACTGTTTTGGTCGCCAATCGTGGTGAAGTCGCAGAAAGAATCCGAAAGACCTGTCATCGGATGGGAATTCGCTGTTTGGCACTGGCTACTGAAGCCGATCAGGATTTGCAGTTTTTGGATCGCTTCGATGATGTTTTATTTCTCAAAGATCGCCGTGGATATCTTGACATGGCATCGATTGTGCGCTTGGCCAAACAAAATAATGTGGCGGCGATTCATCCCGGTTGGGGGTTTTTGAGTGAAAATCCGACCTTTGCTTCGATGGTTGAATCGGTAGGGATTACGTTTGTGG
>CAKZLX010000418.1 GCA_937127265.1 uncultured Pseudomonadota bacterium | reverse complement strand
TAGAAGCCATCCGTTCGCTCAACAAATCTCAACAGCGAAAACTATACCAACATTGCGCCAACAGCGCTCCACTTTCGACTGCCTATTATTGTGGTGAGGTTGGTGAAGAAGTCATTCACGAAGGCAAGAACTCGTTGCCAGCGTTTACGGAATTTCAAAAGCGATTTGTTAAACTTGAAGATGGTCGAGTGGTGGGCTACAACCACGGTTCAACAATGGGACTGATTGGACCTGGATACTTTGTATTGAAAGAAACAGCCCAAAACCCTGACTGGATTGAGCATGGCAGTGTGGTGGTAGACTATTATGAACAATTACCCACAAACACACCCGTCCCTGCACATTGGCCTAAAATCAAAGGCAACCATCAAGGGTTACAAATGTTTGTCTACAACAACATGCATGACTTTATGCGGCGCGTGTCTGATCATGTCAGCATTGGTGCCGCTTTCAAAAAAGGCAAAAGCATCGATTCTTACTTCTTGCTCTGTCGACAATAAATTGAGTCGGTGTTGTTTTTGTTGGCAAGCAAAACGATTTGAGGTAAGTTATCAAGAACAGATCCTCTTTTTGCGATCTGAATACATTCCTACATATGAACTTGGAGATAAACCATGCGTTCTCTATTATTTTTAAGTGGCTTGTTGTTGACAGCCTGTTTGAACAAAGACACCGATGGTGACGGTTTGACCGATGCTGAAGAAGAAGAATTTGGCTCTGACCCAGAAAATGAAGACTCTGATGGCGATGGTCTCTCCGATTCTGAAGAGTACGATTTGGGTTCTGACCCACAAAATGAAGACTCTGATGGTGACGGTTACCTTGATGCATGGGAAGTTGCCGAAGGCAGTGATCCTGCGGATGCCGATGATCGCATCTATGTTGGTAACTGGCCCTACAACCCCAACAAAGACGATTACAGTGCCCCAACCGCTGCTGCGGACACCAGCACTTCTGAAGGTTCTCCTTTGTTGCGATTGGAATTGATGGATCAATGGGGCGACATGGTTGACCCATACGACTTTGCTGGACAAGGCAAGTACGTAGCCGTAGACATCTCAGCGATCTGGTGTGGACCTTGTAACCAATTGGCACGGGCAATCTCCAATGGCAATCCCAATGCGGGATGGGGTAAAGCACCTGAATTGGTACACAACGGTGACGTTTTCTGGCTCACTATTTTGGGTGAAAACAATTCTGGTCGGGTTCCTACCTTGGAAAACTTGGAAGATTGGTACAGTGACTACCCAGACCCACTGGTACCCGTACTGGCTGACACTGCAGACAACGATTACGTCAATGCTTTAATTGCCGGTGGTTGGCCCACAATCTACGTTTTCGACGAAAACTTGGAGTTGGTTGCCGGTCCTACCTCCTCTGACCACTATTATGCACTCACGTTCTTGAGTAACCTCTAAATCCTGAGGATCTGAATCACTTTTGTCAGTGTATCTCAAGGTGACACTCGCATGGATTCGAACCGCCCGACCGTTTCTTTACTGGGGACTGTCGGGCGTTTTCTTTGTTTGGATGTGGTTTCTTCCAGTCTTTTGGAACCTCACCGAGACCCGTGACGGTGCTTGGATTGCCTTGTGGGATATCTTCCTCTGGCCGAGCACACCAGAATACATGCTGGGTGCAGGCATTGATCAACTGGGTACATTTTGGATTTTTGGGAGCCTGCCTGAAATTCTCACCAACAACGGTAGGCTACCCAATCTGTTCTATCCGATTGGTTGGGATATTGGCTTTCACACTGGCTATGCTTGGTTGGATGGTATTCTTTCTCTACCGTTGCAGTGG
>CAKZLX010000417.1 GCA_937127265.1 uncultured Pseudomonadota bacterium | reverse complement strand
AGCTTAGGATTATGACGAGAAAACTGACCAACCATTCCACCCAAGTTGGAAGAAAATGGACAAATCTTTTCATCAAAAAGGCATCGACATATTGTGCTTGTAAGTGTACACCAGCCATATCATAGGTGTTGAAGAGCGGGAATGAGTAGGTTGTGGTGTGTCGATCAAAATTGGCTTCAAACTGATCGACTCGTCCAATGAGAACCGCTTTGCCTTCAAATATTTCCTTAAAACTATCCGGAGCCTTGAATGGAGGTGGGGTTCCCAAATCATTTTCCATGTACAGTTGCTTTGTGACTTGATAGGTTGCCATTGCCCGAAGCAAAGTGGCTGCATCAACTTGAGGAATCCGACTGTTACTCTCGGAAGCAGAGGGTAACAACCAGATGGCTTCATGGTGACAGGCGCGAGTATTAATGTAACCTTGGAGGGCTGTGGAGCAGTAGTCTTGTTCATTGGTGATAGAAGATTGTAACTCTGTCAAAGAAAAGGTTCCATCTGTGTCATTGTGTGCTATTGCGGTCAATAAACTGATGGGAAAGAGAATTCTATGTTCTGTCGGTTCAACATTGGGCCACGTGGATACTGAGGACAAGTATTCTGTCGCCTGAAAAGGGTACACACCTCGTGTGACCATGGTGTCACCAAAGAAAATGGGTTCTTCTTGGTACACATTGGCATATCCAGTCATCATTTGACTCTTGTTAGACCGATCTTTTTCCAAGGCAGGGACTGTTCCGGATACGAATAGAGATGTGGGGTTGTGAGGCAGATTGTGAACGATTTGTGTAGCGGCAATGACATTGCCATGAGAAGAAATGGCAGAGGCGAGTTCTGTATCCTCAGGTTGCGGTGTGTTTAACAATACATCAAGTGTAATCGTTTTCGCTCCCGCTTCATCTAAAAAATAAATGAGTTGTGTCAACAGATCTCTTGGCGTTACATCCACACCGTCATTTGGACCTACCCACATCTGTAAAGATTGGGGAGTAATGTTTACGACGACCACCTCTTCACTTGTTGTACTGGTACCGTGCACTTTTGTATATAGATCTAGAAAAGATCCACCCCACGCTGTAAATCCCAAAATGAATGCGAAGAAACCGGTGACGATACCGAATATCATTTCATAGGAAATGTTGTGAAACAAGTCTCCCATGAAACTTTCAGGCTCATCATTAGAATCTATAAGAGGGTTACTGTTGCTGTCAGCGTAGGATTTATTGAGCAATTCCTCTTCATGTATGGATGGGGTTTCAGCCCCTTGAGGTGATGGCACGGGACTGTCTGACGAAGTATCCATCTGTATAGGGTTTGACGGTGTCTTTGTTTTCTCGTTTTCGGACATCATATGCCTCCTTAGACTAGATTATTTCAAGGCTTTGGAGGGATTGTAGTATTGTTGGTACAAGTCCTTGTATGCTGGGTCATCTGGGTTTTCTTGTAAACCTTTTGCGGTCACATAAAAGGCTTGACTGATGTAGCCTTCTTGAAACCAGATACCAGCTTCAATGGATAAAGCATCCGCTGAACTAAGGGATGAAGTCAAAGTTTTTGTCGCTGTGATTGTTTGCAAGATGGTTGAGAGTTTCTCTTGCTCTTGTATGACAAATCCATAGTAATTGTCGTTGAACACAAGGGCATATTCACCTGGGTTCAATGCTGTCCCTTCGTACTTTTGAGATGGAGAGCCTGTAAATGCGTGGATGGCATCTAAGGTTGGCATTTGAACTATCTCATAGGTGACAGACTCGCAGCCATGGCATTCGATTTCAATACGATCTAAAGATTGGATGGGATGGTCAGGTCGTGGATGGAGAACCGTGGCATCGTTGGAACCACGTGTGGCTGCAACACTTCGGTTTGAACTCTTTTTGCTTAAAAATGCATTGGTTTCTGGATTGGGCTTATTTTTAGTCTGTGGATGTTTGTAATCTGTTCCAAAGATTAAGGGCCCGGCGACTTTACTAGCCAGTTCGTCAGTTAAGACGATTACACTGGAACCCTCGTCTAGTTTCAACGTTTGATTGTCTAACAATAGGAAGGCCTGCTTTGGTGCAGGTTGCCCTTCTTCTCCGTAAAATACAGTGACGCCATCGGTGGCTTGTGTAATTAGCAACGGTGTACCTTCAGCGATTTGCGAGAGGGTAAGCCCACAAAATGAAGTAAGGATGATTTTTTGCAACATCTGTTTCTCCTACACATATCAATGTATCTATTACCTCATTCTATTGCAAAATGGATGGAGAATAATGCAGATACTCATGATATTGTTATCCTTTTTATATCTGTGAGACCCTTCGGTTGTCATACACTCAAAGTGTTACACAAATTGGTTTTTGACTGTACATGAAGATGTGACTTTGACATCCGTTATTCATTGTTCGTTTTGTAAATTGGTGAGAGATATGACGTTGTTTTGGGTTCTATTTACAAATCAATTAGCGGTGTCCCAGAATGAAAGTTTATCGCCATCCATTTCGATTGGGACTTGGAAAGATTACATTGTTCCTTGGAAATCAAGAGGACAAAACAAAGAGGCGCAGGATTTATATGAACAAGGCAGATACCATGAGGCATCTCAGAAGTATTTTGATTTACTAGACAAACACCGTGATGAATTGGGTGAGCGAAACCCCAATGTATTGATTTGGAAAAGGCATTTGGCTTATTCCCTGTGTGAACTTGGACGCTTAGAAGAATCAGCGCAATTGTTCGAAGAATTGCTCGACTATTGGACCACAGAGGCTGGGGCAGATAGTATTGATGCCTTGGTCATAACCAGTCGATTAGGCTGGGTCTATTTGCAATCGGGTCAGAGCTCTATTGGTGAAAGATACATACAATATGCCTACGAAAAATCGATTGAGATATATGGTGCGAAAAGTTTCCAGGCAATGATTCCAATCGAGAATATGACCTTTTTAAAGTACAACAATGGACAGATGGCTGAGGCCACTCAAATGTTGACAGACTTACTGGTTATTCAAGAGGAAATACTCGGGGAGACGCACTACGATTCATATGAAACACGGTATAACTTGGGCGTTTTCCATTTCTTGAATTCAGATTTTGAGGGGGCAAGACCGTTTTTAGAGTCAACGTATTCTTTTTATCGAGATCAAGGTATGCTTGATACCCAGATTGGAATCTATACAATGACTTATCTTGGAGATTTATACGAGCAGATGGAACAGGAAACCGATGCCATACAAGTGTATCGTACATTGAATCAGGTTGTCAGTGAAGGGGGTGATACCAACGAAGACTATGTTGGGTACATGCTGTATTTGCCGAGCTTGTATTATAGGATGGGTGAATTTCAGAAATGTGTTGAGGTTTACGTTCAGATACTGACTCAAGATCTGACAACAGACCCCTATATCAGAGGTTTGATCAATTCTAGGTTGGCAATGGTTCATATGTCTTTGCATCAATACTCGGATGCTGAGAGACATCTCTTGCAAGCAGAATCTTTGGTTGAACTGACCGATTGGGAACTATGGACGGATATTCACAACAGTCTTGGTAAGGTATACTTTGCCACGGCGAATTTTTCGAAGGCTCATGAGGTGTTTCGTGAACTATTGGACAATCAAGACCATGTAATTGGACTCCAACATCCTGATGCATTCAGCACCCGATACAACATAGCGGTTTGCTTGGAGAAACTGAACAAAGATGCGGAGGCGAATCAGCTTCTTGAAGATTTGTTGCATGATGAGATCGACCATTATGGTGAGTTTCACAGGGAGGTGTTTGATATACGAATAAAGTTACTTGGTTACCTAGGAGTGGAAGAGTCGATTGTAGAAGGTGAACGTCTGCTGTCCGAACAACTCGAGCATTTAAGTAGTACCGACGAGTCTCTTCTGTATACTTACGACAAATTATCAAAATCGTACGTGTCGTCCCTAGACTTTCAAAAGGCCGAGGAGTACTATTGGCTTTCCCATTCAATTGTAAAGTTGTACCATGGTGATATGTCTCCTCTCATGCTCGAATCAAAGTCGCAACTGGCAAATATTTATCGAGTGAAGGGTGATACGAAAGCCTCTGAAAAGGTTCTGCTTGAAATTATTGAAGCGCAAAAGGTCGTATTGGGAGAGGTTCACCCCGACACATTGGAATCCATTCATTCTCTAGTCATGTTGTACAACGACAATGGTAGATATGCAGAATCCGAGATGTTGACGCTTGATCTCTTGGAGAAGAGACGTATGACGCTCGGTCGATCCCATAAAGACACCCTCAGTACGCTAAATAGCTTGGGCTATTTGTATCTTAGACAAGGGAGATACAAGGAGTCACTAGATATTTTGTATGACCTTTTGTGGATGGAAGAAGCCAAGTTGGGTTCGGACAACCTATCTGTGTTGATTACGAAAAATAATATTGCATCCAACTATATGGGCATCAATCGTCCACAATTAGCACTGGAGTTGATGCTAGAGATTTATGAAATCCAACTTGAGACAAAAGGGAAAAGAGATTTCGCTACAATACGCACCATCAACAATCTTGGGGAGATTTACAAGACCTTGCAAAGATATGAGGAGTCTGAGCAATTTTTGGTGGAAGCTCTTGAAATTTATAGAGAGTTGCTGGGACCTGAACATCCGAAAACGATACGAGCCAATCACAATCTTGGCGGTTTGTTCTTTGATTTGGGGGAAATAGAGAAATCCAATCAGTTGTATAATGAACTCATTCCTATGGCTGAACGTGTTCTGGGAGAAGAGCATCCAGATACACTCATGTACTATCAATCAAAAGCATTTTTGATGGTTCATATGGGTAATGTTCAACAAGCTTTGTTTTACAATCGAAAATCATTGAAAGCTGAAGAGCTACTCATTGAAAGAAACTTGTATGGTTCTCAAACTGCGATTGAAGATTTTATCCACTTGTTCCGAAAAAGTAGCAACACAATGTATTCCTTGCATTTAGATAAGAGCCCAGACGACTTAGAAACGCGTGAGTTTGCTTTTAATGCTGTCTTAAAAAAGAAGGGGCGAATTCAAGATGCCCAGGCTCGAATAAATGCCTCCATACGATCGAGTGGCGACGTACAGGTTCAATCCTTGTTGAAGGGGCTTAACGAAAAGAAAAGAGAAGAAGCCCGCCTGTTGCAGTCAGAATTTCAAGAGGGGTATACCTCTTCATATCAGCTGGAATCTATCAGAAAAGACATTGCAGATTTGCAAAGGCAATTGTCAGGACTAACTAAGCAGGAAGGTGGGCTCCATAGGGATATCTCCATACATAAAGTGCGTTCGAAACTCCCAGAGGGAGGGCTGCTGCTGGAGTTTGTGACGTATCGACCGCCGAGAGTCAATGTGGATGACGTTTCTAGAGGGGATGAACTTGCTGTTTTTGCGTTGTCTTCAACGGGAGAATTGACCGCCAAAAAATTGGGAACTGTACAATCTATTTCCAAACTCATTAAGGTCTTTCGGCAAACTCGCCATCCCTCTATTGGAAAACAATTGTATGCCAAGCTGATTGCACCAATCATTGCCATGAATGATCAATATGAACACCTTCTCATTTCACCAGATGGTTTATTGAATGTGATTCCTTTTGAAACACTTCAGAATGCAGATGGTGAGATGCTCATCGATAATTTTAATATCAGTTATCTATCTACTGGGCGAGACATTCTACGAAATAACAACACACTAAATGAGGATGTCAGTGTTCCTGTGGTGATTGCGAATCCAACCTATTCAATACGAGATAATCAGGTCGCCTTACCGGCAACACAAGTCGAAGCCGATGTTCTAAAACGGCTGTATCCCAACGCAAGCATATACACTCAGTCACAGGCAACTGTGCAGCGGCTCTCGTCTATCAAAAAGCCACAGTTTCTCCACATTGCTACCCA
>CAKZLX010000416.1 GCA_937127265.1 uncultured Pseudomonadota bacterium | reverse complement strand
CGTCTTCGACTGGGGTTCTGGTGACACTACGGGACTAGGGGTTGGCTCCACTTGAGATGTTGAACTGGGAGCGGGACTTGTGGGTAAAGACTGTGGTTCTGGGACCTGTTGCAAAGCTGGATCAGAATTTTCAGCCGGAAACAATTCAGCAAGCCATTGCAACAATTGCGTCGCTTTCTCTGCACCCAGTTTCTTTTCCAGTACAAAATCAAATTCAACGTGTCCAAGGCGCTCTCGAATATCGATAAGTACCATCGCATCACGTTGCACTAAATCTGAATCCAACTGATGATGTCGTAATAAACACTCCAACATGTGCATCAAAGCATTTCGAAAGTTCCCTTGTCGACCAAACAACGATGCCATCCGAAAATGAATATCGGCGATGTCACCCATGTCATTTTGTGGATCGAGATGTTTAACCAAACGACCCAGTTCACGAACACAAAAGGCATAGTTTTGTTGTTCTTCAAGAATATCCGCAAACACCGCCGTAGTATTTTGCCAAGCGATCACATGTCCCAATTGCTCCCAGTGATTCTGGGCTTCTTTCATTGCTGTTACCGCTTGACTGGGTAGATTTGCGTACTGGTAAAGCAATCCCAACAAATGATAACTGGCGGCCATCTGTTGCTGCTCAAACACATCTTTGGCGGTTGCCAATGCCCTTTCTCCATAGCGAATCGCCTCGACCAATTGTTGTTGCGACTCGTAAATGGTTGCGATTTCACGCAAGGTTTTGGACATTCCAACATTGTCACCCAACTGTTCTTGACTTCGCAACAGTTTCTTAAAGCGATGGAGAGCAACTTCGGGTCCTTCTGTCGTATCATCGAGAGCCAAACGGGCAAGGTGGTAAAGCACGATCACAAAGGCTTCATGATCTTGTGCATTTTTAGCATCTTCAATTACCTGATCGTACAATTGCTTGGCCAAACGGAAGTTGCCTTCTTGGTGTGCTTGAACTGCGTTGCTCCAAATATCGCTCATTTACTTTCCCAAATGTTGTCTTTATCCATTAACCGATTTTGGACTGAAGAATTGCCTGACCAAAAGCCTGAAAGATTTTATCGTCTACTAACTCCGGATGCCATTGTACACCAACGCAAAAATCTTGTCCTGGAAGTTCAATCGCCTCAACAATCCTATCGGGAGCGCTTCCCACAAGTATACAGTCACCCAATTTATCCACTGCTTGATGATGTGTCGAATTGACCTCAATCGTTGACGCCCCAAACCAGCGCTTCCACTTTTCACTGGTCAGTTGTACAGAATGCCAAGTTGTGGCTGGGTCGGTGGGTTGTTCATGTTCTAGGGCACCCGAATCATGAGTGGCAATATCTTGAATCAGGGTTCCACCAGCGACCACTGCCAAAACCTGCATGCCACCACACAGTCCAAGCAGTGGAAGGTTGTGTTCGATTGCCTTTCTAGCCAACAGCATTTCCAATTGGGTGCGCCCCTCGTCAATACTGTCCAAACGTCCTCGCTGTTCTTCACCGTACCACTTGGGGTCAATATCAAAGGCACCACCGGTAATCACCACCCCGTCACAGTGTTCAGTCGCCCAATCCACCAAAGAGACAGACCCTTCAGGTGGTAGTAAAATGGCTTGCATCCCAGCATTTCTCAACTGCTCAACAATACATTCTTTGAGAAAAACTTCAGCCCGAGGTGGTCTCACGCGATGGGATACTGGCTTGGGCCCTAGGGCACGTCGATCACAAGAAACGGCTACAATCATCCTTTTCATCCTTTGTTATTTTGTAGACTGACAACTATGCAAAATAGAATACACTATAACCGGTGTACATTCTAAAAGGGTAACCATGGCGAATATCCACATTATTACCAATCCACTAAGTGGGCACAATCGTAAACATCCTACACGATTCGATGCCATGCTCGTCAAAGCCACCCAAAAGTGTCATCCCAACAACAGCATTACCGTACACAAACCACGTGGCCTAGATGTTTTATTGGAGACCGTTCAACAAATATACCGTGAGCAAGGTGACATCTTGTGTATTCATGGAGGTGACGGTACAGTACACCAAGCCTTTACAGCACTTTGGCAGGTCTATGGTACCCACACCCCCTATCCCCAAATAGCCATTCTCAAAGGGGGTACTATGAACAACATCGCCCGCAACGTTGGCGTTGGATTTTGGAGTACCGCCAGTCAACTCTTGGAAGCCATCACCAGCCAGCAAAACCTGTCCACTTGTATCCGCCATCCACTAGTGGTCAACGACACCCGTTCTGGATTCATTTATGGCAATGTGGCTTTGGCACCTTTTCTCCAAGACTATTATACAGGTTCTCCGCCATCACCAGCCAAAGGTTTCTGGATGTTTTGTAAAACGGTGTTTTCGGCAATATTTAATACTGCCTACGCGCAACGCATCCTAGCCCCTACACCATTTCAAATGGTCATTGATGACCAACCTCTGCCCAAAGATGCATACACCATGCTTGGTTTGAGTACAGTGGCTGATTTGGGTTTCTATTTTCGCCCCTTTTACAACACTCTCCAAGACCCTACTTCTTTGCAACTGATCGCCATGACTTGCTCACCACTGAATATTGTCAAAGTACTACCCCACCTATGGTTTGCCAAACCTACCCGAAAACCCTACATCACAGATAAGATCGGTAAAAAAGTCCACTTCCTGTATGACACACCCCAAGTCAGTACGATGGATGGAGATGTCTATCCTCCCCAGAACGAGGAAACCATTTGTGTTGGACCAGCCGTTACCTTCCTGCACCTTTAATCATTATTTTCCTGAGTTATCCATGTCACTGACCTATCGCACGCTCACCAATACTGACAATTCACAAATCACCTCTTTACTCGACCAAGCCCCAGTCACCAATCTCTACATTCGAGACTTAGTAGACCGACAAGGGATTGACTATTGGGGACTACACCGTTGGATGGGTGCCTTCGAGGGAAACAGATTGGTCGCCTTAAACGTAGACATTGCTTGTACCCAACCCAATACGCCCTGTAAATTGAGTGTGCCTGTCGGTTCTACAGAGGCTTGCGTAGCCTTTGGACAATATACCGCTAGTAAAGGAGGCGTTGAACGAATCATGGCAGAACGAGGCGCATCGCAAGGATTCTGGCAAGGCTTGGGCTCACCGAAACCACTGATTGATCACCCTCAAGACGTGATGTTTATTTCTGAGAAAAGCGAAGGTGATACCCTCAACATTCGACCTGCCACCAAAAACCACCTCAAAGACTTGGTTGAAAGTACCGCTTTGATGCGACTCGAAGACGAGGGACAAGATCCCCGCACTAAGGATTATAGTCTTTGGCAACGAACCATTGAGGTACTGGTGGCCCAACGCAGAATCTGGATCGCCACCGAAGACGATCAACTGGCTTTTGTCATTGAAATTGGCACCCGATGTTCCAAAGGTACCCAAATCGGCTCAACCTACGTACCCAAGAAATTCCGTGGACGAGGCTATGCCACCCAAGGCATGAGGGCCATCGTCAACAACCTCCTTGGGGACACCCAATTCGTCAGTTTATTGGTCAACGAAGGGAATATACCAGCCCGTAAGTGTTATCAACGGGTAGGGTTTCAATACGGAGACCCTTATCAACTGTTGGTACTCAGTTAAGCGAGACAATTATGTGGACATCTTTCTATTTGGCAGGTTTTATCGGTAATCTATGGGCAGAAGAACCAACAGAGGTGAGCATATCCATGACATTTCAGTCAACCATTCAAACGATTCCCACCGATATCCGAGACAAAATGATTGGTGTCACTTGGCATGAAGGCTGTCCGATTGCGCTCGATGAACTATCTCTGCTCACCATGTCCTATTGGGGAGAGGACAACCAAAGCCATTCAGGACAACTGATCATTCACCAAACCGAAGCCAAAGCGGTAGTGCGCATATTTGAGACCTTGTACACCAACCAGTTCCCCCTCACCAGCATGAAACTAATGTGGGAATTTGGAGGTAGTGATGATGCCAGCATGAAAGCCAACAACACCTCTGGTTTTAACTGTCGCCGCATCAAGAACACCACCAAATGGTCCAATCACTCTTACGGCAAAGCCATCGATGTCAACCCCCTGTGGAACCCTTGGGTGCGTGGAAACATTGTCGACCCACCAGAAGGCAAAGAATACCTCGATCGCACCTCCAACAAACCGGGCATCATCAAAGCAGAAGACATCGTGGTCACCGCCTTTGGAAAAGAAGGTTGGAAATGGGGTGGGTATTGGAGAAATACCAAAGATTATCAGCACTTCTCGGCGAATGGTCGATAGTATAGAAAAAATCACTTTCTCAAAAAACAAACGTTTATCGCTCCGAAAAGTTTCTGGCAATTCGTAATTGAAACAACCAGAAGCAACACAGGAGACAACGATGAGTAATGACTTTGACATATGGAATGGTACCTACCTGATTGAAGACCTATGGGAGGTCGACGCCGATGAGTTTACATCAACAGATCCCAATGACAACACGCAAGCAGCAGTTCAAGCCTTGATTGATAAATATGGTGATGAATGGCTCGTGGAGTTTGTCATCAGAGTTCAAGATATGACGGTTACTTTCGAAGCATTTGAGTTCTTCCTCAGTGATGAGGGATACATCGACATCTCCGAAATACCACCCCCTTTACTGACCATGTTCAAAAAAGATGGTGAGAATTATGGTAGCACGTACTTTTTCGATATGATCTATGAGCCCTAGTCGATTTGAATCTACAACACCCTACGCTTGTACACTGAAAACTTTTGAAAAGATGACTAACAAACGAGATTGTATGTCCGAAAACGAGATTCACCATCGTTATTGTTATGAAACCACTTCATTAGGAGAGCACCATGAGCAGAATTCTTGATACAGCAAACGGTAGTACATCTGTCAGCATGACCTATGAAATCAAAGACTATCTGGAAGATTTATTCAACACAGACAAACTCGATGCTAAAAAACTTCTCTTGAAACAAGAAATCCAGTCCTTCATCAACAAATACGGGGATAGTCTCTCAGTTGAAGTGGACGTGTCCATTGATGAAGGGTACGCCTGCAGTGATGGCATTACCGAAATCTGTTCTGAAAATACGGGTGCAAGGATAGAATTATCTGAAATTCCAGAGTTTTTATTGAGTAAAATTGATGAAACAGCGAGCGAATACGCCGAAGAGAATGGCCTAGAAAGTTTTTTTGGTTGGTAAAGAGTTTTAGTGGGTCCAGTAACAGACTAAGGACGAACTGTCTTACCTCTACCACTCTCCTCCAAAGGAAAACACCAACTGCTAAATCAACCAACTTCCAAACACAGAAAAGCACCCAACTCACCCCAAAAGTCCCCAACACTCCATATACCGTACCAAATATACCAAACGACCGTAGTTTCAAGGATGTGAATGGCGATAAATTCAAAGGATATCGATAGGATAGGAAAGTTCGCTATACTCGTGTATGCGAATCTTGACTAGACAGCGATACCCGAA
>CAKZLX010000415.1 GCA_937127265.1 uncultured Pseudomonadota bacterium | reverse complement strand
GCTTCTTGGATTGGTGGCGAGGGATTGTTTCGCCTCAAGGTTTCCGGCACAGGGAAAGTTTGGTTTGGTGCCTATGGTGGGATCTTTGCCAAAGAGATTGATGGGCCATTTGTGGTCGATACTGGACACTTAGTGGCCTACGAACCAACAGTGGGCATGAAAGTCGGTCTGGCCGGTGGAATCTTCTCGTCCTTCTTCAGTAAAGAAGGATTGGTGAGTCGCGTCACTGGACCCGGACGAATTTATTTACAATCTCGTTCCATTGATGGCTTGGCCACGTGGACCAACCGACACTTGTGGCGATAAGGGGGCATCATGCAATATGAAATTTTGGCCAAACCTGCCGCCACAGTCGTAAAAATCCACATGAATGCTGGTGAACATCTGACTTGTGAAGTGGGAGCGATGGTGGCGATGTCCACTCGGATGACTGTCGAGACCACTACACAGAAAAAGGGCAGCAGTGGTGGTGGCATCATGAAGGGACTCAAGCGATTGTTCGCTGGAGAGAGTCTGTTCATGAATCACTTTACAGCTCGAGAAGATGGTCAGTATATCATCTTGGGACCAACGATGATGGGTGACATCATTCACCATCGCTTAGACAATGCGACTTTGATTGTACAGGGTGGTTCATGGTTGGCATCTGATCCAAATATCACCATTGATGCGTCGTTTCAGGGACTCGGAAAGGCATTCTTCTCTGGAGAGGGGGCGTTTTGGGTGAAGTGTTCTGGTTCGGGGGATTTGTTCATGAACTCCTTTGGTGCAATCTATCCCGTCGAAGTGGATGGGGAGTACATTGTCGATACAGGGCACATTGTGGCCTTTGAGGATACTTTGAATTTCAGCGTGCAAAAGGCTACTGATTCTTGGATTTCTTCTTTCTTGAGTGGCGAAGGCTTGGTCTGTCGATTCCAAGGCAAGGGCATCGTGTACTGTCAAAGCCACAACCCATCGAGTTTCGGCTATGCCATTGGTCCAAGTTTAACCCCACGTCAGGCCTAATCGGAAGGAGAATACGATGTCTTTTACAATTACACAACGGCCCGATTTTGCACTGGTGACCGTGAATATGAAAGCAGGTGAAAAGTTCTATTCTGAACCGGGAGCCATGGCGACGATGACGCCCAACATTGAACTCACAGCATCCCTCAAGGGTGGGTTGATGTCATCTCTGTCACGCGGTTTGGGTGGTGAATCATTGATCATCAGTACCTATGAAGCGAAGGGTGACGGTGAGATCACGTTTGCTGCAGGACAGCCGGGTGATGCCGTGCATTATGCCTTGGATGGTTCGGTGGATATCATGTTGCAACGAGGTGCTTACTTGGCAAACTCAGAAGGCGTCGAGGTCACCAGTAAGTGGCAGGGGATGCGCGGATTCTTCTCTGGAGAAGGCTTGATCTTATTGAAAGCACACGGAAATGGGGATTTGTTCTTCAATTCCTATGGTGCGATCATTGAAATCGACGTGGAAGAAGAAGTGTATGTCGACACGGGGTTCATCGTAGCGTTTGAGTCTACCTTGAACTACAATGTGACGACCCTACCAGGTGCGCGACCGGGTACCAACTGGAAATCCTTGTTCTTGGGTGGTGAAGGCTTGGTCTGTCGTTTCTCAGGGCGCGGCAAAGTTTGGATTCAAACCCGTCAGATTGCGACTTATTTGAACTGGGTGCATCCATTTAGACCCGTTCAACGAAATAATGGATAGATATGGTGGGATGAATATGACTTCTGGGTGGATTTTTCGGCATTGGATTACGATACCGTAATGTCCTATTTTCGATCTTCAACATTACGCAGTATGCAACAATGGTTTGCAGACAGAACATTAGAGTTGACGCCTGCAGATCATCAAAGTTCATTGATTCGATATGTGACTCGGTATGGTGTTGAACATTGTGTATCCAGTAACCAGCATGTTCAAGCTCATCAACACTTGCAGAATCTTCATTTCTTGACCCATTTTGTGTGTGCACAAGAGCATGAACGAGTTCTGCAAGTTCTTCGTGCTTTGAAAATGATTCCATCAGATATTCGGGTTTCGGAGTTGGTTTGGTGGACAGGGTTGGAACAACAATACTCATGTTTGCTCGACTTTCTCTTGTTTGTGAATTGGTATGAAACATTTGAAGATGTACTGAATCATTTGGAGGGAATGCATCTATTTGAGGATGACCAGCATACTTTGGAACATTATAGAGTGGAGTTGTTCAGAGAAAATGGTCAATATGAAGAAGCAATCGAGATTGTGCTTCGCAAGGTAGATCATCTCACTGATCGGCCTCTTGCAGATGTACATGTGCACTTGGGTGTCCTGTATTTATTTCTACATCAGTTGGAGCAATCTGAGCATCACTTGCTTGCTGCGTTTGATTTGTTCAGCCATATAGACACTGTTCTGGATGAGGATGACATGGGAAACATTCACCACAATTTGGGGGCATTACGGCGTAAACAGGCAGATTTTGAAGTGGCTCATCATCATTACACCAAAGCCATTGAACATCGCACAGAAGAATTTGGAGAGGATGATTATAGAACCTTGAACAGTATGCAGGGGCTGGCCTTGGTGGAAAAACAGATGGGAAATGTCGAGTATGCAATATCGACCTATCAGTCACTGATTCGGCAGTATCAGCACATATTTGGATCGTTGCACATAAAAACGTTGACCGTCATGAACAATTTGTCCATTGTGGTCAGGGATAACGGTGATTTAGAAGAAGCACGTCAATTACAACAAGATGTGGTAGAGAATTCCATTCAGTTATTGGGTTCTGAACATCCCTTTGTGTGGACTGCACAAATGAATCTGGCCACTATTTATAAACGACAAGAGCGCATCATTGAAGCCATATCTTGTTACCGAGACGTTTTGAAATTGCAACGAGAGCATCTCGGGTTTGACAATTTGGATTGTCTAACCACCGAATATAAATTGGCTACGACATTGACCTACCTAGATCAGCCACCCAATACGGAAATTGAATCGTTGTTGCGGCATGTGTATCAGGAACGGCAACGACAGTTGGGTTCGATTCATCCAGTAACCTTTGTTGCTGGAGGTACTTTGGGTGATTTTTGGGAAATGCATGACGAATGGATGAAACGAGGTCCACATCTTGAAGCATTGCTGTTGGCTGAACAAGAACGTTCTGGGACCACACATCCAAAGACAGTGTCGAGGCATTATCAATTGGCTAAGAACCATCTGAAAATGAAAAATGGATCCGATGCTGTAGCACATTTAAATGTTGTGATTGAACAACATAGTGTTCAACTTGGTGATATGCATGCAGATTTGGCGATGCCGTACTGGAATATGGCTAGAGCATATCGAATGTTGGGTCAACCAGCAAAGGCAGCTGAATACCGTAAACGTTGCTATGACATAGAAATATTACAGACGACAGAGCTTGACGAAGATGTATTGTATACGATGCTTGTTTGGCTCAAAGATTTACAGAAGGCGGGTCAAGTACAAACAGCACGGAGTATCGTTCAATCTGTGTTTGAGATGGCTAATGTTTCGAATGTTACAGAAGAACAGCAAAAGTATCTCGATAAAATTCGGTTGTGCTTTCAGAATTAATCCTCTTAGAAGGATATTTTTTACAAAAAAGTATCCGTTGATCAAATCTGGATTCGTTTGACCCTTCGTTGCACCAACGTCGGGCAATAAACAGATTGAATAGAATCGCAGGATATTTATTATGACTTTAGATATGATCATTGATCAGTACACAAAATTTTTAACGTTTAAGAACAGAGAGATCACAGCTGAACAGATTGCTGTGTTAACCAAGATCTGGGAAGAGATTGGTGGACAATTTGCGAACAACACAAGAGAGAATGAACCATTGCACCTTGCGATGAAAGAGTTGACTCTCCAGAACATTGGCCCCTATGCCGATTTAACGGTTGGCTTTGACGCAACAGGGTTGGTGGCCGTTGATGGTCAGGTTGGTGCGGGGAAGTCCACCATTTTTGAAAGCATGTTCTTTGCGTTGACTGGTAGAACCAACAAATTTGGATCGACCAATATGAAGGATCTCAAATCCAAAGTACACCAAGGAGATGCGTTGATTCAGTTGACATTTGAACTGAACGGTGTGGAATATGTCATACAGAAGAAGAGAACCAGTGGTAATACTGTATCTTTGAAGGGTGGAGAGATTGATATCAGTGGAGTCGACGAAGTACAAGCCCAAATGGAAGCATTGATTCCATTGACGCATACTGAATTGGCCTATTGTTTGTATTTGGCACAAGGTGAATGGGATACGATGCTGAGTGCGACCCCAACCAATCTTAGAAGGATGGCTGTCGAAAAGGTCTTGAATTTGAACGTGTATACATCGATTCACACAAAGATGGGTGTTATTTTGCATCAAGCTGAAGCAGACTTGAACAATCTACAGGGACAGAAGGAAGATAGAACCTCTGTAAGAGATGGAGATAGAATCAAATTTAATGGCTTGTCATGGGTGCAAAATGGTCTTTTTCAAAAGATTGAGTTGGCCGATGGAAGTTTCATTCCTGGTATAACAGAGGCTTTTAAAACACTGACGGCAGATGTACAGGATCAAATGACCCAGCATTTGTTGATGGAGCAAAGACTGAAAGAAACGCTGCAGCAACTACAATCTAATGCCACTCAGCCGGCTGAAGCCTCTTTGTCTCTGGTCGATTTAAACACATTAAAGGATCTGGTTCAAGAATTAGACGGCCTGTTCCAGACGTTGGCCCTTCTGTATTTTAATAAATCTGCAGTGACGTTGTCTGCACCAGAACTTCAAGAAATTCATGGTTTGATCGAAAGGATCTCGAATGGTCAGATGACATCTGAAATCTTTTCTTCTATGATTGCTAAACATCAAGCATTGAATTCTCAGAAGGACAATGCACTTCAATTGCAGAATGTTCTAGTGGCATCTATTGGGCTTGCTAAATCGGAACAGAGTGCAGTGTTGATGGAGTATGAGCAAGTCCAGACTGTTCATCAATCGCATGTGGATGCATTGACAGCCCTCAAGAAGACAATCGAAGAAAAACAATTAATGTTGGTGAATGTAGAGCAGCAGTTGCAACAGAATACAGCTGATTTGGATGCCTCAAATCAAGCACTCACACAGTTGCTTACAGATTTGACAGCAGTCTATGAATCTTTGTTGACTCAAAGTGTTGGATTCATCCAACAGTACATTCAAAATCATGATTTGGATGAGTGTCCGGTGTGTACAGGCGACTTGGGAACAATGAGTCAAGAGAATGATTGTTTCAATACAGATTCCATTGACTATACGCAGCAAAATAACGAACTCGACCTTATCCAATTCGCCTTGGATAACCAAATTCATCTTGGCGACAAAATATCCAAAGTCAATAACTACAGCCTCTACTTTGCCCGATTCAATAACATGTTTTGCGTCTCCGAAATCCCCCACCGGCCTTTTGTGCATCGGCGGTACACACAGGCAGAAAAGAAGACATCCCCATCA
>CAKZLX010000414.1 GCA_937127265.1 uncultured Pseudomonadota bacterium | reverse complement strand
GTTTGGCACTGTTCTCATCTTACACCCTAGAGATCTCTCGACAGTTGATCGGTGGATTGCAGAAGTACAACATGTTCGTCGACGCGAATGTATTGCGGTTACGCCACCCTACGCAAAACGTATGTTAGAAGAGATGATAGGGTTGCAAACCGATGAGTTGGAGACCATTACCGCTGACGATTGGAATTCGATAGCCACTGCGGTCAAAGACAATACCGGAACCACGGTACAGCCACTGGTTGCTAGTAGTGGTTTATCAACACAGTACGCGATCATGATGGGACTGATCGATTATGCCCGTCAATCTCATCCCGGCAAGCCCATTCAGTTTCTGATTCCGCCCAATTGCTATGGTGGAACAAATGATCAAGCCCGTCGAGTGGCTACACTCTGTGAGGATGTGTCGATCGTTGATCTGCCGGTCGATAGTGGACATAGCATGACCAACTCTTTGGAGGCGCGTTTAGAAGAAGCCGCCAGTATTGATGCAGTCCCCTGTATTCTGGTGGAGATTCCCACCAATCCTCGCGTCGAAGTTCCCGATATGCAGCACCTTGAAGAAGTATTGACCAATCCTCGTCAAACATCCAAAGGAGAGGCTGCTGTTCCGCCGTTGTTCATCATCGATCAAACCTTTTGTCCCAATGTGCAACTCTTGGCAGAAGACAGTCCTTTGAGAGATGTTCAAACACTCGCTTACGTTAGTGGCTCCAAGTTTCCCAGTGGTGGTCGTTGTACGGCAGGGTATGTAACCGCCAATCAAAAGGGTTCAGTGGTCATGGACAGTATGGCTAAGCACTTACGAATCTGCGACAACCAAGCCACACCTTTGCAATTGAAGATTTTGGCGGAGATGATGCCCAGTATGGCTGATCGCATTGCTAAAGCCTATGCCACAACCCGTCAGTTTGTTGACCACATTCAAACGAGGTTGCCCAACACCAAAATCAGTTTTATTGACAACGACTTGGTATCTATGGGCTTTACCCCATCGGTCTTTTCATTGGATCTGCCCTCCACAGGGGAAACACCAGCAGAAAAAGAAGAAAACAAACGCCTGCTCAATTTGCGCATGATCAACCATCTCATCTCTGTGATGCCCAACGATACCAAACACTGTGTGAGTTATGGGCAGTTGGCAAAAACCTACTTCACGGTGCCAGCTACATCCACGCAGGGTACGACCAAAGAATCTGACAAGGATTATATCGTCCGAATTGCCATGCCTCCCGAGATTGACATGAAGGCGTTGTTGGCGCATTTTGATGCTTTTGTGCAAACGGAAAATCTGACGGCGATTTAGTGCAAAAATCCAATCGACAGTCCCCATAAAATACACTACATACAGACAACATCCCACCATATTTTAGGAGTTACGATGAGTTCCAATCCAACCATTTTGTATACCAAAACCGATGAAGCCCCCGCATTGGCCACTTTTTCTTTCTTGCCAATTATTCGTGCCTTCACAAAATCCTCAGGCATTGAAGTGGGCTTCAAAGACATTTCATTAGCAGGTCGTATTTTATCGCAGTTTCCAGAGTATCTCTCTGCAGATCAGCAGGTTGAAGATGCTCTCGCTGAACTTGGTAAACTCACTCAAAATCCAACCACCAACATCATCAAGTTGCCCAACATTTCGGCCTCTTTACCGCAGTTGTTGGATGCAGTCGCCGAACTTCAAGGTCAAGGCTTTGCCATTCCAAACTATCCAAACAACCCCCAAACGGATGAAGAAAAGTCTGTGAAGGCACGCTACGATAAAGTCCGTGGTTCGGCTGTGAATCCGGTTCTTCGTGAAGGAAACTCCGATCGGCGAGCACCGAAGGCGGTGAAGACATATGCCCAAAACAACCCTCATCGTATGGGTGCTTGGTCTGCTGATTCTAAGTCTCACGTTGCCCACATGTCTGGTGGTGACTTTTTTGGTTCGGAGCAGTCTCGTACCTTTGAATCAGCGACTTCTTTGGATATCGTTCATGTTGGTACGGATGGTCAGCGTACGGTATTGAAGTCAGGGGTTGCCGTTGCTGCTGGTGAAATCGTAGATACTTCTCGGATGTCCAAAGCGAAATTGGTCGCGTTTATTCATCAACAGATTGATGATGCCAAGGCACAGGGAGTGTTGTTTTCAGTACACTTGAAAGCCACCATGATGAAAGTGTCTGACCCCATCATTTTCGGTCATTTTGTGAAAGCCTTTTATGCCGAACTCTTTACAGCATTTCCGGAAATCGAAGAGCAATATGGATTCAATGCCAATAACGGTATTGCCGACCTGGATGGTATTTTGGAGAAACTCGATGCCGATAAGCGTACAGCGGTTGAAGGAAAACTTGCCGAAATATATGCCAAACGACCAGATATGGCGATGGTGGATTCCGATAAAGGCATTACCAATTTGCATGTTCCCAACAATGTGATCATTGATGCCTCTATGCCAGCAGCACTGAAAACATCCGGTCGCATGTGGAATAAAGAAGGGAAAACGCAAGACACCAAGTTTGTGATTCCAGATCGTTCGTACGCAGGAATGTACCAAGAAGTGATTACTTTCTGCAAAGAACATGGTGCTTTTGATGTGACCACCATGGGTTCAGTCTCCAATGTTGGCTTGATGGCGAAAAAAGCTGAAGAGTATGGCTCACATGACAAAACATTTGAGATAGCCAGTGCTGGCACGGTTGTTGTAGAGAACAATGGTGAAGTTGTTTTTAGTCATACTGTTGAAGCCGGAGATATTTGGCGGATGTGTATGGTCAAAGATGTCGCTATTCGTGATTGGGTTAAATTGGCTGTAACCCGTGCCCGAGCAGTGGGTGCAGGGGTCTTTTGGCTCAACGAGAATCGTGCCCACGACGCACAGTTAATTCAGAAAGTCAATGCATACTTGCCTGAACACAATACTGAAGGTTTGGAACTCCATATTGCTTCCCCTGAAGAGGCGATGAAGTATACTTTGCAACGCGTTCAAGCTGGTCAAGATACCGTGTCGATCACTGGAAATGTTCTTCGTGACTACTTGACTGATTTGTTCCCAATTTTGGAACTGAACACCTCTGCTAAGATGTTATCCATCGTTCCCTTGATGAAAGGAGGTGGATTGTTTGAAACGGGTGCGGGTGGTTCTGCCCCAAAGCACGTTGAGCAGTTGGTGAAGGAAAACTATCTTCGTTGGGACTCTCTAGGTGAGTTTTTGGCGTTGGCAGTGTCCTTAGATCACTTGTCTGAAGTTCATGGAAATGCCAAAGCGAAGGTCTTAGGGGCAACACTTGATGAAGCGACAACCAAATTGCTCCAAAATAACAAGTCTCCTGCCCGAAGATTGGGCCAAATTGACAATCGTGGATCGCATTTCTATTTGGCGATGTATTGGGCCCAAGAGTTAGCCGAACAAAATGATGATGCTGACTTGAAAGAACAATTTTCTCCGATTGCGAAAATGTTGGTTGCCAACGAAGAACGTATTGTCGCTGAACTGAATAGCGTGCAGAGACAGACTGTAGAATTAGAAGGGTACTTCAATCCAAGTGAGGCGATCTGTGCACAAATTATGCGTCCGAGTGAGACATTCAATACTGTAATTGATAGCATGTAATTGTCGGACGTCGGATTGATAAATAAACTGTATCTTCATTTGTAGATGCAGTTTTTTTGTGGGTTTTGATACACGAATGTCATTTAGATAGAGGTAACCATGCAATTAAGAGAGCGAGAAAAACATGAGATTACGCAGAGGTTGGATGCTGTGCGACGTCATTTCCCGGTGCCTTTCTCGATGTTTGCTGGAGAATTGTTGCATGAATTGTCCGCTCGAGAGCCAAACTGGTCACGAATATTTTCATTGCAGATTGACTTTTTTGAAGGTTGTGTGTCCTTCTTTGCATTTGTGCTGTTTGCCGAGATTGAACACCACCCAACTTTGTCATTAAAATATTCCTTGAATGATCTGAGAACTTTTCGAACTGGTAAGAAATTGTCGACCGGACACTGGTGGTCTTTATTGAGAGGGATGTCCAAAGATTTATCAGGTTCACAAGACTTACAGTTTTCAGAAGCGACACAGGTGGCATTAAATCTTTTTTATCCAAATAAACAACTGTTACCCGCAAGGTTGCATGGTTTTGCCAAAGCATTGGATTCAGTCCCTTCAACTCGAAATCAAATCAAAGGTCATTCCTATACACCTTCTATTGAGCAGTATGCTGAACATGCCAAGGCACTACTTACCATTACCATGAATTTTTTATCGGTGATTCAACCCATAGACAGGAGTACAGTCTTTTATGTGACCCAGTGTATCGCGACTATGGAAGATGAGTTTCAACTTGACATTCTGATACTAGATGGAGATATGAGGAGACCATCCAGAAAAGGAGTGAATTGTAGGCAGTCGATTGCTGTTGGAAGCATCTGGATATGTCAGGAGTCTGATATTGATACCGTCTTGGATAAACGACGCTGTCGTGCGTTGTCTCCTTTTGTTGAATATGATGTTGCCAAGAATACCCTGTACATTTGTCAGCACGCCCACAATGAACAGTTTGAATTGCTTGGTGTTGTGGGTGGTGAACGTATCCAAACCACCGATTCAACTTGGGGGTTTCGTCGATTGGATACTGTGCTAGATAGGGCCATGGGTGTTAATTCTGCGTATGAGCAAGTGCTTTCTATCGCGAAAGAAATGGGAGAGAAACTTTTACAGTCACCGGCGGCAAAAGCTTCCTACAATCCACAGACGTATCTTGCCAGGCCGAGATTATCACAGCAACTAGAAGCCGTAGGCCAACGTTCCGATGATGATAATCGCATTTGGCTCACCTCAGCACCTTCTGGTTCGGGAAAGACAGCAATGGTTTGTCATGCTGTTGCTCAATGGCTCGATGGTGGACAGCATGACTTAATTACGGTTGTAGCTTTGTCGAGCGACATTATGTCTGCTCAAGGCAGTGTACATTTGTGGTGGGAGCAAAAGTTTGGAGCGTCGGTGATCGATACCTGTAGCAAAGTCCAAAAGGAAAAGGGGTTGATAAGATTGTTTATCGATGGACTGGATCGACTGGGTGCACCAGAGAAGGTTGTGGATGATTTGGTAACGATGTTTCAGGAGCCTGTGGTCTGTGAGGTCCTACGTGTGATTACTACAGCTACTGAACTGGTGTCCAATCAGGTATCGGAAGGACTCACCCGGAAATCACTGGGGAAATTGATCAGTCGATGGAGTATTCCACCGTTATCTCCAACGGAAGCACGGGCTTTATTTATCCGAATTCACCCATCTGCCACCGATGTTCAACTTGGAGAAGAGGTACAGAAACTGCTGACCTCGCCTTTATTGGTTCGATTGGCACAGGTCTTAGGGGAGCACGAGTCCACGGTAGGTATCACCCCAGGTAGATTATTGCGAGCCCATGCCGATAGAACTGTGTTGTCTGATCCAGTGCGCAGTCATTTGGCATTGGATATCGTTTCAAAAATACTCGATAAAGAACGGAAAAGTCTAGAACTGAGCGAATTGTTGAAAGATGCATCCTTGCGTACAGTATTATTGACATCCGGTGAAAATTCTCCGCTACGACAATTGATCAATGATCATGTCGTTTTGTTGGATCGTTCTCCAACATCCAATGGGTTGCCACTTCCATCAAGAACTGTGGTGTCGTTCGCCTTTGACGCTCAACTAGACTATTTGGCGTTTGCTCAACTGGCCTCTGACATTGGTATAAATCCAGCAGACTGGTTGAATACGCTACGAGGTCGTACACCGTTTGGACCGTTGATTGGTGCCTTGCGTATCTTTGTGGTGGAAAGTTTGTTGGATGCATCGTCTTTGTCGCAAATAGAGTCATTGTCGAATTTGTTGGTCGGACTAGGGGAGACGGGAGAAGAAGTCTTGAAGGATTTGTTGACAGTTGGTCTTCGGACATCAAACGATGCTCCATTCTTCCAGTTGCTTTCTTTGATCAGTCGAGAAATTTCCGCTGAGGATATGACTAGGATTGCCGATGAAGCCGTTCAACGAATGGTGATTGCTGGTCGCGCCAAGGTGGCTTTCGAACTGATGGAGGTCTTGTGGACCGTCCGTCCCTGTGCTTTGTTAGTGGATTTATGTAGAAAGGTCATTCACATTGCCGTATGGGCAGTTGGTATTGAAGAGGCTCGACGTTTCGCCGAACGTTTGTCTCAGGACAGTGCTTCGATGTCGGTTGACGAGAGGGTTATCGCCTTAGAGGCACATCGAGAGGTTTGCACATTATCCGGTTTGCGTGCCGATAGAGAAACCCTTGCTCAAATAGTTCTCGAATTGGACAAGGTAACCCTTGATGATGTTCACACAGATGGTGCCAAGGTTATCTTGAATCTAATCGAAGCCAGAAAGTGCAACTTGTTGAAACGGCCCGAAGAGGTCAATACCTCAGGTCCCTTGAGAGGGGCATACTTAGAAGCTGCGATGGAAGCTGCCGGTGAATCCAACGATTTACGGATGATGGTGTATGCAGAAAGGGCACTGTTGTTTGCCGAAGAAGGTTTGCACATTGAGTCGAGAGCGGTTCGTCAACAAGTGGCGGAGGAGGCTGTGGAATTTGCTTGTAAAGTGGGTGATCCTTTTGCCGAAGCCTTGGGGTGCGATGTGGTGGCTACGGTTTGGCATACAGATCTGACGGTTCGAATGGAGTGGATTGAACGTGGATTGGTGGGTGCTAAGGCCCTCAATGCTGAAATTGCGCGGGCGCGGTTGCTTGATAAACGTGGACGAATCTATTTGGCGCAGGGCAGATTGGAACAAGCCATTTCGGATACCACAGAAGCCTCCAAAATATTCGAGTCCGTAGGGCACCAACGACACACTTTACGGACCCGTCAGCACCTCTATGCCTTGAATATGCACGAAACCGGTGATGCTGGGACTGCCTTTGAAGGCTGGAAGGAACTGATACCCCAAGCCCATGAACTGGGTCTACCATTTCAAGAGCGGTTGATTCGTACACTGTATGCTAGTCTGTTGTGTGACCTAGGACGAGTTGCAGACGCCGCTGAGCAGATACAAGTGGTAGAGTTTCAGATCACCCAGCACCCACTCGATAAAGATGTCCACTTGGGACTGGTGAAAGGAAAAGTGCTGGCTGGACAACAACAATGGACTGAAGCCTTTGCACAGTGGGAGGCTGCTCAACAATGGGCCGATCAGATTAATTTCGCCGATGTCTTCTTTCAATCTTTCTTGCAAACTATTTGGACCCAACTGTTCATGCCGACGTCCTCTCTTTCTGAAGAGCAGGAAACAAGACAGCAGAGTATTCAACAGATACGCACCCATCTGGAGAAGAAATCCTTTTCGGTACATCAAGCACGATATGCCGGAGAACTCAGACTGGTGTTGTCTTTGGCCTTATTCTTGGAAGGTTGGATGGAGGAAGCGCAATCACGATTGCATGACGCTAAGGCATGGTTCGCAGAACATCCCCAACACCCAAAGAATGCAGAATTAGCGGTGGTGGAGTTGCTCTTTGAACAACGGTCATTATTAGATCAGTCTAACCATCCTCAGTTTTCCAACATGTTTATCGGCGTTACCAGTACTCGCCTGAGGAGTTGTCGGGATAAAGTTCGACAGTTGGCAAGTGGCTTTAAAACAGAAGAAGATGTGCAACGATTTGTGCTGCACCACCCTGTTGAGAAGTTGATTGCAAAATTTGTACGCTTAGAACCGTAAGGTATCGGGAAACAGAAGCCTATCTTTTGGATACTGAATTTTTAAAAAAAACTGTTGGGTTTGATGAATTGTATGTATAATAGGTGTGTCTTTGGCTTTCAGATTTTCAACTTGGGTTGATGGGTTTGTTGTTCCAACAAGCGTGTACGGCTGAAAATAAACCAGAATTCCAAAAGACTCACATCTAATGCTCAAGCGCAACTTCCCAGAAGTTGCTGTCGAGCCAAGAAGTGGTCTTTCAGTAATGTCTGTCTCGCAAAGACGAAGAAGGGTGGCTTGCCACCCTTTTGTGTTATCTTGGTCCATTATAAATCGGAGAAGCAATGAAGCATGTGACGTGTAGACTGGATTCAGAGGTGCTGAACCTCAACATGTATGATGTGGCCTTTCAACATTCCATAAAACTCCCCATTTACGTAGAAGATGAAGGTGGGGCATGGGTAGACGCTGGTCAGTGGACGCCCTTATCTGAATTTATATCTAAATTGCAGGTCAAGATCGCAGCGTATTTCAAAC
>CAKZLX010000413.1 GCA_937127265.1 uncultured Pseudomonadota bacterium | reverse complement strand
GAGACTGTTGTCATCATTTGTTGTGAGTGCCAGTCCTGCCGAGGCATGCACGAGAGCTTCTTTGAGTTTTCCCTGTGCCCATGCTGTACCACACAGTTGGTAGTAGGCTTCGATTTGAATCGACAAGATATTCTTTTCTTGGGCTTGGTGAAGGACGGTTTGGAAAACATCAATACCTTTATCGTAGTCATGTAACCGCGTGTGGATATCTCCGATAGCAAGGTGTGTTTGTAGCAGTATATCCCAGTATTCTAAGGACTTTGCATATCGCAATTGGGTTTTGAGGTGTTTTCGTGCCTCTTTCCAGTCTCCTTGATTGGTTGCCATGGCCGAGGATACTTGTAACAATTTCAAACGCGCCTTGGAAAATTCATCTTCGGAGAGTTCTTTTTTTGCATTTTTCGCCAATGGTTGCGCGTAATTGACGTTTTGGATTGCACTTTGAGCCAGTCCTCGTTCCCAGAGTTTAAGGGCGGTGAGTGCAAGGTACTGATAGGCTTTGCCAAAGACTTCGCCATATCGAAAATGATGACTGAGATGTTGAAGAGAGTTTAAATTATTTGATGAAGTGTGTTCTTCTAAATACTCGGCGATCGATCGATGCATATCTGCCCGTTCAGTTGGGGGTAATGTATCGTAGAGTACCGATCCATATTTGCGTCGACGTAGACTGAAGTATTCATCTATTCCCGACTTTCGTTCCAACAACAAACGACGTTGTAAAAGTTCATCAAGTGTATCAAATAAGGTCTCATCATCGAGATGGCTGAGGTGTATCAGGGTATCCAAGTGCAATTCTCGACCAGAGATGGCTAGCCACTTTAGTACGTGTAGTTGGGTTTCGGATAGGGCATCGAGTTTATCCAAAACAAGTTGTCGAATTGAAGGTGGAATGTTGAACTTTTGGGAGGCGATTTCTTTGGCTGTTTTGGTGAAGGTATAGTGAGAGCCTTCCTTTTGTAATACTCGTTCTTCTAATAACTGTTGAATAAATGCGTTTAAAAACAGGGGTATGCCATCTGTTTCTGCGTGGATTCTATCGGCAACTGTCTGGATGTCAAGCGAGGTTTTCATTCCTGTCATGTTGGCTAAAATATCGCTGATATCATCTTTTGATAACAGTTTAAGCGGAACGTTTTCAGCCTCTGGAAAGGTATTGATTGGTTGTTGTGAACTGATGAAAAAGAACAGGGGTAAATTGAGATGTAAGCCAAGGCGTGTCCATATTCTTGTAAAGAACTCTACGCTTGGGGATTGTGCACAGTGAAAGTCGTCGATCAAAATGACTTGGGCCCGTTCTTCGAGTAATTTTCGCATTTGGGTGGTGGCCAATTCAAGTAGTTGTGTACGTAAATTGGCTGTCACTGTTGGGGCTGTACTGTATCGTTGTAATAGAAAATGTAACTCTTCATTCCCTGATTCTTTGGCAATGTATTGAATCAGGGTTTGCCCTCCTTCAAAGGAGTTGGCGTGGGCATGTAAACGAATTCGAACATGGGGAATATGAAGATTTTGTAATTTTTCTTGGAGACCAGTCAGGATACGACTTTTACCGAAGCCTTCATCACCAATGAGCAATCCGACATGATGTTGCTGTTGTTGAATTGAACGCAATAAATCACTGGGCAGGTCTGTTTTGAAAAAAGGAATCCGTTCAACCATTGCCTCCATTTGTTTCTTTTGCCCCTTGATTTCTCCGAGGTCCAATAGGATTTCATGAGCAGATTGATAGCGATCTTGTGGGGATTTGGCCAACAGTTTTAAACAGATTTCTTCATATACAGTGGGAATTTCAGGAATGAAATCAGAAGGATGTCTTGGAGGCTGTTCGTTGTGTAGTTTACTATACCCAGCCATGTTTGAGGCGGCAAAGGGACGTCGAGAGCAGAGCATGGCATATAGAATGATCCCCAAAGAATAGAGATCGGCACGATGATCCAACTCTTGTCCCGTAATTTGTTCTGGTGAAGCGTAGGCCCAAGTACCCACTAGCACAGTGGATTTCTCAACGTCCGCATTCAACTCTTTGACGATGCCAAAGTCGGTGATGATGCAGCGTCCGTTTTCATCAATTAGAATGTTGGAGGGTTTGAGGTCTCGATGAACGACTCCATGACTGTGAATGTGAGAGAGACCCTTACTCAAATCGACTAATATTTCACGAACACGAATCCAACGTTCGGCCACTGGCCAGTCTCGAAATTGACGGATTTCCTTGTGTAGATCAGTTCCTTTGATGTACTCCATCGCAATATAGGGATGTCCATAGATATCTCCATAGGAGTCTACTTGGATTACATTGGGGTGGTTCATTTTGGACAAGGTTCGAAATTCACGAGAAAACCTTCGTCGACCTGCTTTAAATCGATTGGCTTTCAGTACTTTGATGGCAAATGGTGTATTGCTTGGATCATACCCCAAAAGAACCTCAGCCATTCCACCAAATCCAATCTTAGAATGGTAACGGTAATTGTCAATGTAAAATCCAGGTTGGATTTCCAAACCACCAATGATCAGGTTGTCTTCACTCAACGAATACCCCTTTGTTAGGACCAAATATGAATATCATTTGTCATATGTCTAGCACAGTTGGCAATGGTTTGCTCATGAATTTCCTGCCATGAAGAGTTTGGACTTTCATCTGAGAATCGCTTGGACAGTTGGATTTTGATTCCCCATGCCTCTGTAGAGATACCACTCCATAGGTCTTGTTTCCCTTTTTCATCGAGTGGAAATAGGGCTGCATCAAAGAGCATCAGATCCCGATGCCAAAAGATAAAAGAATCGTCTAGAAAGAGATGTCCTTGCTGCAAGCATCGCCATTGATGAACGTGGGCTTCAAGTACCTTTTGGCGCTGGGACCATCGAATGTTTGGAGTGGATAGTGGAAGATGTAGACGTTTTTGTAAACGGAGAAGATGCAATAAGAGTTGCGTTTTGGATGGAGAAGACTCTGTCGAAACGAGTGTGGTTAATTTTTCAACGCGTTCTCTGGCCCTTGGGGCATTACCTTGTACAAAATCTATCCAGGCCGCAAAGATCTCTTCGACTATACCATATCGTTCAAATGCCCGTCGTTCGACCAAATGTTGACTCAGTTGGGTCCATTGGCCTGTGGTGAGTAGGCGTTCGAGGTACCAAATGTGCCAAGGAGCCTGTTGATGTTCTGGTTGATCAGACAAATATTGCATAAATCGATCGGTGTGTTGAGTACAATCTTCGATAAAAGCCAAGCCGAGTTGGGCTTGCTGTTCTGGAATATCCCCTTCAAAAGTTTTGGTTAAGGATTGCCACAGTTGTTTGGCGAGGTCGAGACGGCTATAAAAGAAAGCCTGATTTGCTCGAAGGATCATCGCGTTTCGTTGAGTCTGGTCTTCTAGGTTACAGGTATGCCACTGTTCATCAAGACTGGTGTCATCGGTGGAGGTGGTGTCTTCTTGATGATCAAGGATGAATTTACGAAAGTGCAGTTGGTGTTGCAGGGTGCTCGATGTATTGGGATGTGCCAACAGATTGTTGAGATACTTTTGTGATTCGTTGCTATTACCGATAGCTTGGTAGGTGTCGATGCCCAGTTGGAACATCTGAAAACGATGATCTTCGGTGAGTAAATCAGTATGGATAGATTCTAAATGTAGACTGGCATCGTGCCATTGTTGTTTTTTGTGGGCTTGTTTTGCCAAATGTAGCCGTTGTTTGTTGGCTTCAGTCGAAGGACCCAACTTGTCTAAGTGTTCGACGATTTGCAGTCTGTCATCGGTTCGAAGACGTGATTTTTTCAACAGAAAAGAAGCAATTCGCTGATGCCAAAGAATCTGTTGATCGGTGGGGATCAAGCGATACAATATTTCTCCAAAACGCAACGGATGAATCCGAACTTGTTGGTTCATGTCTTGCTCTAACAATTCTACCCATTGCTGATCGACGAGCCAGGTAATGATGGGCATTAAACGTTCGTTGGGAATATTGGTGAGTCGGCTAAGGTTATGTGGGGAAATCGGACGGCAAAACACCAAAAGAGGAGATAGAACAGTCATTATCGTAGTCGGTACTTGTTGCCACAGTCGTTTTTGATATTCCAGACAGCGGTTGGAAGAAGGGATTGATTCTCGTTGGATTTCAGTCAGGGTTAAACTAGAGAGACGATGTGCCCACTTTGTTGACAAAACTTCTTGAATATACTCAACCCGTCCTTTGTAGATGGTGTGCATTTTTTTAGCGAGTAGGAGTTGAGCGTCAGTTGTGAGTCCGAACGGCTGTAAAAGTTGCTGGATTTGATCGATATTGAGGGTTGGTAGTGCCAGTTTCTTTGTTGGTAGTGAAAGAGGTGCGGTCAACTGTTGCCATTTATCGACGGTATTGACCACACAGATGATTGGCGCACCATTTTGGATGCGGGTTTGCAGTGTGGTGATAAATTGGTGGGTGTTTTCCGGAAATGGACGGGTGCACAATAAAATACTTTTGTGTTCTTCTTCTGGGAGTACATACTCGGTTTGCACTTGTAAGTGTAAGTCTTTGCAGGCTTGTCGTAAAGCCATAAAACTGGCTTTGGTATTCATTCCGTGATGACCGAATAACAATAATATCCCAGAGGAGTGTTCCTCGATCCATTCGATTGCTTCAGTTAGAACCGGTTTGGTTCCGAAGGGGAATCGACTATCGCCTTTGTTGCGAAGAAAGATCAAGACATCTTTGGCGGATTGGATACGATCTTTGGGGGACTTTTGCATCAAGGTCGTGGAGAGGGTCGATAGATATTCGGGTGTCTCTGGACGAACGGAGGCTGGGTTAGGTACATTTTGACTAAGGTGTTTGGCAAGATAGGCGGCCATGGTATTGGCTTCAAACGGCTTGGCACCGGTTAGACACATATAGAGAATCGCCCCCAGTGTATAGAGGTCCGTACGGTGATCAACCGGTTCTCCCAAGATTTGTTCGGGTGCCATAAAAGCTACTGTCCCAACCAGAGCACCCAGTGTGGTGAGATCGGTTTTGAAACTATGCGGTGCTTTTACACCACCGAAGTCTGTTAGTTTGACTTGTCCGAATTCGGTCAACAAGATGTTGGAGGGTTTGAGATCACGATGAATAATTCGCTTGCTGTGTAGGTGATCTAAAGCAGCACACAACTCGGAGAGAACTAGTGTGATCTGTTGGTACTTGTCGGTTTGGACGGTATCAGAATTCCACTGGGCAACCTTATCATTGAGATCTCCACCACTGACCAGCTCCATACTCATCCAAGGGTAGGGGCCGTGCATACCACTTTCAAAAACTTCAATGATATTAGGGTGATCTAAGGTTTTCATGATCTCAAATTCACGATGAAACCGTTTGGTGTCGAGTTCGGTTAATTTCCCTGGATGTAGAATTTTAATCGCAACAACACCAAATTTTGGAGATTCCGCTTTAAATACGGTCGCATTCCCCCCTAGTCCTATCGAATCCAATAGGGTATACGAGGCAACGAGATCTCCAGTCATTGGAGGTGTGGGAGGTGGGGAGTGGAGCATCAACAGTTATCAACAATAAGAATCAACAAACAAGGTTGCGGGCAGAGAAAGATTCCGCGTCCATTTTGGAGAGGGAAGCCGCAAGGGAACGCGTTAGGGAAGATGCAATCGACTGGTGACGTGCACGTTCAGTGTCATCGGTAACCAATGTACTGAGTAATTGTCGAGAGCGCATGGCATAGTATCGATAACCACTCTGATTGGCAATCGCCAAGGATGCTTTCCCAAATTCTATGGCTTTCTCATGATCTCCACAAACTTTCCATGCCCGGGCAATATTTAAGAAACACCGAACTTCCTGAAACTTTCGATTCGGTTTGATTCGTTTGTGGGCAATCTCGAGTAGGGCTTTGGCTGTTTCGATGTCGTTGTTCACGTGTACTAACATACGGGCTTTCCAAGAGAGAACAATCGGTGTATAGCCTTCAGAGTCATATTGAGGCAAGAGATCGATAGCCTCTTCAAGACGTGGACCAACCGAGTCCCATTCTCCGGCAGAGAAGTGACAACGTAACCAAACGACCAGAGCAGCGAGGTACTCTTGCTGATTGTGTTGAGAACGATTCAACTCC